>JAITEJ010000177.1 GCA_031282095.1 Clostridiales bacterium | reverse complement strand
GGCCTTACCCGCCTTTATTTCCAATTGCCGTAAACAGCTGATGCGATGCGCGCATTTTCGGCACGATTGTCGTCATATAATCAAATTGCTCTAAAAATACGGCTTTATTTGCGAATTTTCACCGATAAACGCAGTGTTGAGATAAAGCCGTAATCGTCTACATTTTCGGCGGCGCGCTTATACCCAACAGCGACAGCCCCGTTTTGAGAACGTCCGCAACCGCCCGCGTCAAAACTAGGCGAGCGTCTTTCTCTCTTTCGGGAGCGTTAAGAATGCGGTTAGACAGATAAAACCTGTTATATTTTCCCGCTAAATCGATAAGATAGCGGGAAACGAAGCACGGCTCATTTTTATCCGCGGCGTCGCGCAAAATCTCGGGAAAACGCAGAAGCGCGCGTATCACGTCGAAAGATTCGTCGTCAATAAGAGGGCTGAGATCGGCTTTGTTCACGTCGGCTTTCAACGCGGACTTGGTTTTTCCCGATTTCTCTATCACGCTGCGGCAACGCGCGTGAGAATATTGAATATACGGAGAGGTTTCACCGTCAAAATTGAGGATTTTATCGTAAGAAAAAGTTATATCCTTTATGCGGCCGTTGCACAACACCGAAAATATAACCGCGCCGACTCCGACTCCGGCCGCCGTACCTCTTTTGTTTTTGAGATCCGGCGACTTAGTTTCTATCACCGCGCGCGCCTTTTTAACGGATTCCCTAAGGACGTCCTTAAGCCATACAACGCGCCCCTCGCGGGTTGACATCGCGCCGTCCTCAAGAGAAACCATGCCGAACGCCACATGTTCCATATCTTTCGCCCATTCGCAACCGGCAAGTTCAAGAACCTTAAAGATCTGCTTAAAGTGCAGATTTTGTTGATATGCCACCACATAAAGGCATTTACTGAAGTCATAATTACTTTTTCTGTAAAATGCCGCCGCCAAATCTCTGGTCGCATATAGGGTCGCTCCGTCCGCGCGCACAAGTATGCAAGGCGGCATATCGTACGCCGACAAATCCACGACTCGCGCGCCTTCGCTCTCCGTCAATAAGCCTTTTTCTTCGAGCAGCTTAAGCACGGGCGTCATCTTGTCATTGTAAAAACTCTCTCCCGCGTAGCTGTCGAAATTGACGCGCAGACGTTTATAAATTTTACCGACCTCTTTTAAGGTGAGCTTCCTGAACCACTCGAACAACTCCAACGCCTCGGCGTCGCCGTCCTCTATCCGCTTAAACCACGCGCGCGCCGCGTCGTTCAGAGCGTCGTTTTTTTTCGCCTCTTCGTGGAAACGGACATAAAGCTTAGTCAACTCCGCAAGCCCGTATTGCTCCACCTTATCCCGCGAACCCCACGTCTTATAGGCGTAAATAAGCTTGCCGAACTGCGTCCCCCAGTCTCCCAAATGGTTTATGCCCACCGTTTTATAGTCCAAAAACGCATAAATCCGACAAAGCGCGGCGCCGATGACGGTGGTCGAAAGATGCCCTATGTGAAAGGGTTTGGCTATATTCACCGAAGAATAATCCACGCAAACGGTTTTTCCCGCGCCTACGGTCTGTCTGCCGTAATCCGCGCCCGCCTCAGCTATGCCGCGAAGCTCTTCCGCGATACAACGTCTGTTAAAAAAGAAATTCAGATAGCCGTTTACCGTTTCCGTGCGCTCTATAAACGACGCGCCGGGAAACGCCGCCGCCAACTCCGACGCTATGACCGCGGGAGGCTTCCTTAGAATCTTAGACAACTTAAAGCAAGGAAGGGATATGTCTCCCTGCCCCTGCTTAGGTATCTCAAGCATTGCGAGAACGTCCTCGGTTTCCGCGCCCTCGATTTTTATAAGCTTGGCAAGCTCATAACCGTAGTCCATAATATATTTCCTCCGCGTATATCCGCCGTCTCGTTACCGCGTCCGCCGTTCGCCCGTTCAATTCGGCAAAGCGTATTTTATACGCTAAAACTGAACGGTTTAATCTCGTATTTATTGTTCTCCGCCGACTTCTCCCCTGTCACTCGGAAACGTTAGTTCCGCCGGATTCAGTCGAGTTATGATATTTAACTATTTTCGCGCGCCTTTAGGTAAAGCGTATTTTCTACACGTTAAAACGGAACAGCACCACGTCGTCTTCCTGCATTACGTATTCCTTACCCTCGCTCCTGATCTTTCCCTGCTCTCTAGCGGCGTTAAAGCTGCCGGACTCAATCAAGTCGTGATATTTAACTATTTCCGCCCGTATGAAACCTTTCTCGAAATCGCTGTGGATCTTCCCCGCCGCGGCGGGGGCTTTCGTGCCGCGCTCTATAGTCCACGCGCGCACCTCCTTTTCGCCCGCCGTGAGATAACTTATCAGCCCCAGCAACGAGTAACAAGCGGAAACCAGCCGCTGCAAGCCGCTCTCCTTTAAGCCCAGCTCCTCCATGAATACGCCGCGCTCATCGTCGGAGAACTGCGCCAGTTCCTCCTCGATTTTTGCGGAAATAACCACCGTACCGCTGCCTTCCTTTTCCGCGTACGCTTTCACGGCGCGTACAAGGTCGTTATCGCCGTTTACGGCGTCCTCAGACACGTTCGCCGCGTATATAACCGGCTTCGCGGTAAGCAAAAAGAGGTCGCGCGCCTGTTCGCGTTCGTCGTCGGTAAGCTTCATGGTACGCGCGGGAAGCTCTTTTTCAAGATGCGAATATATGCGCCCGTAAAAAGCGGCTTCATCCGAAAATTTCTTATCGCCGCCCTTAGCGGCGCTTTTCGCCTTAGCTATGCGCCGCTCCAAGATCTCCATATCCGCGAGTATAAGCTCCAGATTTATGGTTTCAACATCGCGCACGGGATCGACCGCGCCGTCCACGTGAATGACGTTATCGTCATAAAAACAGCGCACCGTATGCACCACCGCATCCACCTCGCGTATATGCGACAAAAATTTGTTGCCTAAGCCCTCGCCTTTAGACGCGCCCTTAACCAACCCCGCTATATCCACGAACTCTAAGGACGTAGGCGTGATTTTTTTGCTGTTATACAGCGCGGCAAGCTTCTCCAAACGTTCATCCGGCACCGCGACCACGCCCACATTCGGCTCGATCGTACAGAAAGGATAATTCGCCGCGGCGGCTCCCGCCTTGGTTATAGCGTTAAACAACGTGCTTTTCCCTACGTTAGGCAACCCGATTACGCCTAATTTCATAATAATACCTCACCCGCGCCGTATCGCCGCGCCGGTTAATATTCCGATATTTTCCGGAGCGGTAATATTAATAAACATTCCGCGAATAAATATTATAGAATAAATATTCGGAATAGTCAAAGGCATGGAAACAATAAACGCAATAATATTAGGATTGATTCAAGGATTGACGGAATTTTTGCCGGTATCCTCGTCGGGACACCTCGTCTTAGCCGAATCCTTGGGACTGGGCGGCGTGTCGTTATTTTTCAATGTAATGCTCCACGCCGGCACTCTGCTCGCCGTTCTTTGGGTTTTCCGCAAGGACGCGGCGCGGCTCGTGCGCCACCCTCTTAAAAGCGAACTGCGCTATCTTTTAATAGCCATGCTGCCTACGGGAATCATCGCCGTTCTTTGGAAACTGTTTTTGCCATCCGCGCTACTCGGCGCGTATCTGCCGTTCGGATTTATCGCCACCGCCGCGGTTTTAACGCTCGGCGAAAGCATAGGCAAACGCGGACTGCCGTTAGGAAGCGGAAAATATAAAAAAGACCTTATACCGTCCGACGGCAAACCGCGGTTTGCCGATCAAACCGAAACGAAAAACGCCGTTCCCGTAACGGAACTGACCGCGCGTTACAAAGAAAAAACGGCGGCGGAAACCATGCGTCCCGCGGTATGGAAAAATGAGACCGACACAGGCGCGAATTCGACTTTAAGTAAAAAGAATTCATCTGACGCGCCGAAAAAAGATAGCCTTTCGGATATAGACATTCAAGGGAAAAGTGCAAAAAAACGCGGTTTAAACGCGGCAAACAGTTTATTAACAGGCGTGCTTCAGGGAATAGCCGTTTTACCGGGCGTATCGCGCAGCGGCTTTACACTCTCCGCGTTATTGCTCGGAGGCGTCGGACGGGAGCAAGCGCTGAGGTTTTCTTTTCTGCTGTCCATACCGGTCATCTTACTGTCCGCCGTATACGAAATCGCTTCTACGCCCATCACCGAAATAGGCATAAGTATTCCCGCGTTGATAGCCGGAATGTTCACGGCTTTCATCTCAGGCTTGTTTGCCGTTAAATTTATGATTAAGGTGTTCCGCGACAAATCCTTGTTCGGATTCGCCGCCTACACTTTCCTGTTAGGCGCAGGCATGCTCATAGCGCGCCTTGCCGCCGCTTAATTTAAGTATCGTTTGAAGCGGCTTGCGGTCGTTCCGAGCGAGTACGGCGCATTTGAGAAATATCAGCGGTAAACACGCCTTGAATTTAAAAGCGGATCTTTCGCCAAGAACGTCTTGCAACGGAGATTTTTATTGACATTTTCTTTTAAAAACGCCGCGATTACGCTTAAATTCACGCTTGCGCGTCTGCTAAAATTGTCATAAGTGACGCTGCGCGCAAATATAATTTTACCTGCGAGGCTGACCGCAAGGAACTTTCAACACCAAGCGGGGCTTATCGCCGTCCCGCTTATGCCCGCGGCGAAATCCCCTCGGCGCGTCACAGACCGGCCAAAACGAACTCGGACGGAAACTATGCCGCAATGCAGAATTAACCGCAAAGAACTTTCAGCACCAAGCGGGGCATATCGCCGTCACGCTTATGCCCGCGGCGAAATTCCCTATGGAGCGTCACAGACCGGCTAAAACGAACGCGGACGGAGACTATACCGCAATGCAGAGTTAACCACGTGGAATTCTCAACTCAAAGGGCGGGTATTGCCCGTCCCGTTTATTTCCGAGGCGAAATTCACTAAGAGTCATAAATCGAAAACAGCAAACGCAGACAGACGGGAAAATATACGGCTATACCGTAAAGGATGGACAGATAAATGATTAAAATCAGCGATTATATGGGAAAGAGCGTGGTCACGCTGTCCGAGGCCGTAATTTTAGGGCGAGTCACCGACGCATTGTACGACAAGCGGTTAAAGCGCGTACGTTTTTTGGAGGTAAGTCCGAACGATTGCGGAGAAAATAAAAAACGTTTTCTCCCGATCAAAAGAATAAGGTCTGTCAAGGATTACATATCGGTCATGAATTTGAACGGCATACTTTTTGAGGACGAAGCCGATTTAAACCGCGCCGAAACCATTTGGAACGCTAAAATAGTGACGACTGAAGGACGGTCGCAAGGCAGTCTGACGGATTTGGAAATTATCGATTCGAACGGAGCCTTAGAACGGTTCATGACGGATTACGGCGAGTTATCAACCGATAAAATCGCCAACGTGGGAAAGCATCTGTTTATAGTTTACGAAGACGGCG
>JAITEJ010000032.1 GCA_031282095.1 Clostridiales bacterium | reverse complement strand
CATATAACTGTCGAAAGTGCGTTCGGTAACGTATGTGAACACGTCGACGTCCGCGTTTCCGTTGCCCTGACGTATCATGCGTCCTTCGCGCTGTTCAAGGTCGCTCGGGCGGTAGGGCGTATCGAGATGCTGCAGGGCGACAAGCAGGTTTTGGACGTTCGTACCCGCGCCGCATTTCTCGGTGCTTCCTATCAACACTCTCACCTTGCCGGACCGGACGGCGTCGAACAGCGTTTGTTTTTCAACGTCGTTTTCCGCTTCGTGAATGAATGCTATCTCGCCTGCGGGAATACCCATTTGCGTTAAGACTGTCTTGACATGGTTGTACACGTCGAAGTCTTTGTCGGGATTATAGTCCTCAAACTTTTTCTTAGGCGTAGACAAATCACAGAAAATAAGCTGCGTTCCGTTAAAGTCCGCCGTATCCTTCCAAACGGCGTAAACCTTTTCGGCGCAGATATTGACCTTGTGGTCGGGGTCGTCGTTCGCCAAAGCGTCAAAACAACGCGGGTCAAGCGCAAGTTTTCTGCCGTCGCCGGTAACCTTAAGCATATTATCCACTTCGGGGCTCACGCCCCCTCCGTTTATCCGTTCCGCGCGTTCGGCTATTATATCGCATAATTCCAGTACGGTTTCCGTAGGTTTGATATTTATAACGTGCTTATGCGCCGTAGGCACGGGCAGTTTAAGCATATCCGCGGTCTGCACGTCCGCAAACTTACGGTACATTTTTAAAAGCTCGGGTAAGTTGGTAAACTTGGCGAATCTCACCTTTGTTCGGTAGCCCTGCCCGCTCGGAGCAAGCTCTAACGCGGATACGGTTTCCCCAAAGTTAGCCGCCCAATTATCGAAAATAAGCAAACCCGCGTCCGCCAGGTCCTGCCGTTGCAGATATGATTGCATAGTGTACATCTCCGCCATCGAATTGCTGATAGGCGTACCCGTCGCGAAAACCACGCCTTTTTGTCCCTTATGGAGTTCGGCAAGATAATCGATTTTATAATCCAAATCGCTTGACCGTTTCGACGCGGCTTGCGATATTCCCGCGACGTTCGTCATTTTAGTGAATATGAATTTATTCTTATACTTATGAGCCTCGTCGACGAAAAGGTAGTCCACGCCCAAGTCCTCAAACTTGATTAAATCGTCCTTTTTGCTCGCGGTCAATTCCTTCAAATCCGCTTCCTTGTTTTTCATCACCCGTTCCATAGTTTTGATTGTCATTCGGCCGTTTGCCTTGTCTCGTAATTCGTCTAGTCGTTCCCGTATATTTGATATTTCCTCGCGTATAAGCCGCTCCCGCCGCTCATGCGATATAGGTATTTTTTCAAAAGAGGACTGCGCCATAATAACGGCGTCCCAATCGCCCGCGGCGATACGGGAAACGAATTTCAGGCGGTTCTCCTTCTCAAAGTCACGCCTTGACGCTATCAACAGGTTAGCCTTAGGGTATAGTTTTCTGAACTCGTTCGCCCACTGTAATACGAGGTGGTTCGGCACGATAATCATAGGCTTATTCGCAAGCTTTAACTGTCGCAGTTTCATTGCCAACGCGGCGATCACAAAGGTTTTACCCGCACCGACGACGTGGTGCAAAAGAGTGTTGCCCGACGTTATGCCGCGCCCAACCGCATTCTTTTGATGCGGTTTTAATTCAATCAGCGGGTTCATTTCGGGGAACGTGAGGTAACTGCCGTCGTAGTTAGCAAGCACAAGATTGTTATATTTCTCGTTATAAATTCCCGCCAGTTTCTCGCGGCGGGCGGGGTCGTCGAAAACCCACGCTTTAAATTCCTCCTGAAGTTTACGCAGCTTTTCCCGCACCGCTATCGTTTCCGGCTTGTTCAACACCCGCCGTTTAGACCCGTCCGTATCCTCAATTTGGTCGTATACCGTAGGCGTTTGCAGGTTCAGCGCGTGTTCGAATACGACGGCGCCGTTCATACGGCTCGTGCCGTAAACGTTAGACGCCTCGAACGAATATTTCGTTTGTTGGTCAATCTCTAACTTCCAACTTTGCGTGTAGCGGTTAAAATCCAAATTCACGCGGCTTTGCTGCCAGCGGTTGAATATCCTGAATTTCTCAAAGAGGAACTGTTTATAGGTTTCGACGGGTATCCAACCCATACCCATGCGTACGCTTATTTCGGAAGCCGCTATAGGCGTCGGCTGAACGCGCTCCAAAGCGGGTATGTTTTTCGCGAACTCGGGATTCTCCGAGGCGTAGGCTCTTACAAAATCCAGTTTCTGCCGGACATTGCCCGAAAGGTACTCCGCCGCCGTTTCCCACCCAACGTATTTATCGGTTGTTCCCGCCGCGCTTTCGGGATTACGGTAGATATGCCCGTCAAGCTCGGCAATGATTTCGTCATAGGTTTTACCCGTCAGCTCCTCTATGATGCGAATATCCACGCGACCGGTTTCGTTCTTGCTTATCCGCACGGCTTCTAGCGCGGTATCCGCGCGCGTCGGTCGCGTATATTTCCGTATCGTCCGCTTCGTGAAAATATCCGTTTTTTCCGCTCCGCCGGTGGCTTCGTCGTAGTTTTCAACGGATATCAACAGAGTATAGTCCGCGTCGTCGCGGAAAATATTGCGGTTCGTCCTTGTGTTCAGACAGCCGTACCGCCGTACAAAGCTGTCGTACATAGCGTTAAGGGCTTCTTGCTCGCGCCGCAATATCCCGTCCGGGCAGTTCTCAATTTGGACGTTCAGCAACAGTCGTATCTGTTGCCGTAATTCTATCAGTCCCTTTAAACGCCTCTCCTGTAACTGCGGTACGTTTTGCGGTACCATCTCGTTGTCTATGCGCATAAAAATTTTGTCGCCGCTAATAGCGTAACAATAA
>JAITEJ010000013.1 GCA_031282095.1 Clostridiales bacterium | reverse complement strand
CGGATTTCCCTCGTCGGCTCGGCGTAAGCCGTCTTTTCTCTCGTTGGGTTTGCGCTCGTAGGATCCTCTTTCGAACTCTTCTTTTCTATCGTATGGCTTGCGTTCGTAGGAGCCGCGTTCGCCCTCTTCTTTTCTCACGTAAGGCTTGCGTTCGCCGCTCGGCTTGCCGTCATAGGCGGAACGCGCTTTCTTCTCATCGCCTAACCCCGTCTCTTCGCGTTTTTCTCCATAGGCGCGGCGGGTCGTTGCGTTTGTGCTTTTTGCGCCGGAAGACTTTGTATTTTTGGTGTAACTTCTCGGCGTATTTTGTTTTTCCGTGGTTTTTTTCATTTTATCCTTGTTTTAAGCGGATCATTCCGCATTTCCTTATCATGGTTTACTCATGATCATTATTTTTATTTAATAGGCTTCGCGCAAATTATATACGGCGTACAAACGTCCGATAATTCGCGAAACGTTTTTTGCCGCCCGCGTGATTTTTTTGCCGTTCTGCCTTAAAAAAAACGGCGCTTTTGAATTTCAAAAAGCACCGCTCCCGTTTAGCATTGTTTTACGCAACCGTTTATACAACCCTGATTATGAAGAATACAACCGATGTGACAAGCAACAGACCGAAAATTATAAAAGTAATTCTCTTTTTTACGCTTTCGCCGGTTTGTTTTTTATTCTTTCCGTAATAGGTGTCGGTCGCGCCGGTAATAGCGCTTACGTTGTCGGCGGTGGATTTCTGCATCATGACCACCACGATCATAGCGACAGAAAAAACCACCATTAATATAATGAGCGCGGCGCTCACCGCCTGACGCACTTCGTAATCAATACCGCCGCCGGCGACGCCGCTCGCGGCGATCAGTGTTTGCATGAATAAATCGACTGACATTTAAACAATCCTCCGCCGCACGGGAATTATCCCTGCGGTTATCGTTTGTTTTATATAGCCGGAAGATCCGGCTTATGATTGCAAAGCCTCGACTTGCGGCACATTTCGCCTCCGTCTTTCTCATATGCTAAAGAATTTTAACATATAACGTGAATTTTTACAACCGTTTGAGAGGATATTTTTAGAAAATCACAAATAAATTCAACGAAATTTTGCGTAAAAAGCCGTCATATCTGAAAATCGGTGTTGACAAACCGCCGGAACGGATATATATTATTGGTACTCTGTTTAAGTAAAGTGATTTTTTTGTCTAAACGGAATGAGGGACGACGAATAAGTGAACGGTTTCGGGGCGGCAATCCTTATATTGCTCTGTTTTTACACATTTTATATGGGCTTAAACGACGGCTCAAACGCGGTCGCGACCGCGATGGTCACACACGCCTTCAAACCGAAACGCGCGATTTTGCTCGCCGCCGCCGCGAAGTTCGCCGTTCCACTGATTCTCTACGCGATAGGATATAAGGCAATCGCCGGTACGGTAAGCACCGGGTTGATATATACCGGCGCGTTCGACGGCATACAACCAATCAAGGGTTTTGCATTCGTGCTTTCAGGGCTTGTCGCCGCTTTGATTTGGGGTTTCACCACATATTTTTTCAAGCTTCCCAACAGTACGTCCCATACGCTAATGGGCGGCATTATCGGGTCGGGACTCGCAGCGTTCGGGTTTCATGCCGTACAATGGTCGAATGTGGCGGTTAAAGTGATATTAATGGTCATGTTAGCCCCGGTAATCGGACTTATGCTGGGTTATTTTCTTATGAGTCTTATTAAAAAAATAGGGATCCGTCTGGAAATGCGCGGCGCGGAAAAGGCGGTTCGGATCTTACAGCGTATCAACACCGTCATTTTAGCGGGCGCGTTCAGCACAAACAACACTCAAAAAAGTCTAGGCGTTTTTATCCTCGCTTCCCTTGTCGGCGCAGCGGACGCCCCCGGGCGATCCGCCGCGTTTATACTTATATGTCTTTTCGCGGCGGCGTTGACCGCGGGCTTACTGTTGGGCGGTTTCCGCATCGTCAACACTCTGGGGCATAAAATCTTCTCAATGCGCCCCGTGCATTCTTTAGCGGCGCAAATCACCACCACGTCCGTAATGATCACCGCTTCCGCTCTGGGCGTACCCGTAAGCACCGGGCAGATTATGGCGTCCTCAATTATGGGCGTAGGCGCCGCCGAACGTAAGTCGGGAGTTCGCTGGAATACGGCGGGGCGTATAATTTTGAGTTGGTTCGCCACTTTACCGTTCGCGGCGGGTTTGGGCGCGTCCGTATACCTGCTTATCGCGAAAGTTTTTATGGGCTTGTAAAGACAGTAACCTCCGTTTAAAGGACTTTTAGAATTTCGTTTTTATATAGTTCTGCAAGACGGTTTTAGCCCGCGTGCGTAATCAGTAACGCAGAGAAGAATCAACGAAGCGGCGAAAGATCGTAGCGGCGGATGTCCGGCGTATTAAAAACCGTTAAACGCAAAACACGATCGACATATTTTAAGGAGGCAGGTGAATAATCCATGAGAAAACCGATAAATTTTTTTCATCTTTTAAGCGAACAAAGCGATTTTTTGCTTAGGTGTATGAAAAAACTGCACGACTATTGCAATACTTTCGACGATAAGCTCGCCGATGAGATAATACAGCTTGAGGACGACGCCGACATGGTGCGCCGTATCATGATAGACGAAATCAACCGAACATTTATTACGCCGTTAAACCGAGAGGATCTTTTTAACCTGTCGCGGTTGCTGGACGATATAATAGACTATGCCAAAACTTCCGTAGACGAAATACGTTTGTTTAAGCTTGTTCCTAATCAGGATATGAAAGATATGACGCGTCTGCTGTTTGAGATGGCGTCGCATATAAAAAAGGCGGTTCAGAATATGGAACAACACCGCAATATTGCGGAGGATGAGGCATTTCGTGTAAAACGAATGGAGAACGAGGTTGGGAAGCGCAGCTATTCGGCGCTTGCCGATCTGTTTGAAAATGAGGACTTCCGCACAATCTTTAAATATCGCGAGATCTACCGTCATCTTAACCATACCGCCGACATAGCCGACGCCGCTATGGATTATCTGCTGGATATTTTAGTCAAGATGTAAAACCTAAAAATCACTGCGTTCTTAATCGTACCGCCCAAGCGACGGCGGACGCCGCTGCGGACATAAATCAAGGAGCGGAAATTTAAACGCCCGGATATTTCAGTACGTCGTAAACCCTTAAAAACTGCAGCCGTCTTAACCGCGACGTAGGCATTGCCGACACCGCGGAGGACTTGTTTGTCGAAGGTTGCAGTTTGATGCGGAACGTTGAAAGCCGCCGCCGGCAGCCGGCGCCGGTATAGAATTCCTGTTAGATATTACGGAAGACGTGAATTTAAGTTTCGCGGGCGGCGGGCAAGGTTAGCGGATAACCGCGGAATAATCAGATTATATTTGTTTTTCCGAATATATGCTTGCCTTTCTTCACGCGCGTGTTATAATAATAAAAGGGATTATAACTTAAGAGGGTTGATATAATAAGGCTCGGTCGGCGTGCGTTTGCGGCGTATCCGTCCGTGAACGCGGTGCGTACGGGTAAGTCTTGCTCTGTCCGATGTCGTTTTGCGGGGCGGAGGCGCTTTTTAAGCGCCGCGTAGCCGGTAGACTTGTAGTGAAATTAAAAGCGGAGTTCTTGCCGCAGTATTTTCGCCGTAAGTTTGATTGAAGCGGTCTATTCGGAACGATAGCCGCCGGAGGACTATGAGTTATAAGTTTTTGACCCCTTTGCAGGTCTGGGAAAGTTTTAACCCGGTAAAGGAACCTGTGGAGCTTTCAATTATGAAAACTTCCGAGCATGAAGGCATCCACTCTTCCGAGTGTTTTTTTACGTCGGAAACCGTATCTGACGGAAAGGTGCGAGGCTTTTTTAAAATTTATGCCAAAACGGAGTGGGAAGACGCCGCGGAAAGGCGTCCGACCGTCGTTTTGTTACCCGCGATCGCGCCGCTTAATTTGAAGTCTTATTTGCATTGGTTTTTAGACAGAGGCATTGCGGTCGCAGTCTTGAACTATGCGGGGGCGGCGTCGGATTCCGACAAGGGTTGTACCTGCTATCCGCCGTCGTTGGAATACGGAAATTTCCTTAAAGCCGGCAGTCACCTGCATCGCGTGGCGGAAAGCGCCCGTGATACGACATGGTTTTTATGGACCAAACTGGTTCGGCGCGCGCTTACCGCCCTTTCGGAAACGGCGTTCGTGGATAAAGAGCGCCTAGCTCTTGTAGGTATAAGAGAGGGGGCGCAGATAGCTTGGCAGGTCGCCGGTATCGACGATCGCCTTAAGGCGGTTATGCCGCTGTTCGGTTGCGGCTACGCCGAGTATAGCGGTCATTTTAAGTACGGTTCATCTAATAACATAGAGATGACGGAAGAACACAAATGTTGGATCGCGGGCGTTGCTCCGCAGAGCTTCGCGCAGTTTATCGGCTGTCCGCTTTATTTTTTGTCCGGCAGTAATTCTGTGTACGGAGATATGGACAGAGCTTACGACATCGTAAACTTTGTTCAGAGTCCTCACGCGTTGATGGGAATCAGCCCTATGCGTGACAGCCAGTTGGGCGCGGATATTATAGAAAGCGCGTTGAAGTGGTTGGATTACGCCTTAAACGGCTTGTTAGAGGAACGCGTACTTCCCGAACTGAAATTTGAAAACCGCTCGGGCAGGCTTTTTTTAAACATACGCGTCAATGACAATATTGAAATACTCAGAGTTTATATGTCCGAAAATGAGGTTGATCCTACTCTCAGAACGTGGGAACGCATAGCGGACGTTCAAACGGCGGATATTACTGATAAGGAGATCGTCTGCGCGATACCCGTATATAAGAATCACGGACGCGTGTTTGTCTACGCAAACGCCTTATATAACGACGGGATAATAGCCTCGAGCCGCATGGTTACGGAAGTTCCCGAACAGTTGGGTATCATAGCCGAAGCCGCGCCGTCGCTTGCCGAGCGCGTTATATACGCCGGCAGCGCGGGCGTGAACGGCGCGTTCGTTTCGGAACGCGAGCGGTTATCGCTGGACGGAGGCTTCGTTATCGCGGCGGAGGGACCTGAGGGCATAACGGGAATAACGGCTGATAACGCTTGTCTGTCGACTTACAAGTTAAACAAATCCGTCTTTTCCAAGGACAAGACGCGGTTGCTTAATTTCAGCGCGTTCAGCCGGGAAAAGCGGAATATCACCCTTTCATTGAAAACGGCGGACGACGACGCGGGTGTATATGAAAACGACGTGGAATTGTCGGGATTAC
>JAITEJ010000074.1 GCA_031282095.1 Clostridiales bacterium | reverse complement strand
TCATACCAATTATAAAGATGACCGTTCCATTTTTCCAGCTTATCCACCGCTTCAAGTATTTTAATGATACCGCTTTCCGCGCGCGCATAGTTTGTAAGACCTATCTTCTCCGCGGAAATTTCCGCCAATATAGAATAGCCTATATTGGTGGGAGAGGTAAGCGGACGCCGCCCTACGTCGAACGCCTCCTGAAAGTTATCGGCTATAATGCCGTCGCTGTGCTCGTTTTCAAAATACTCATAGGTGCGGCGCGCGTATTCGGTCAAAGCGGTTTTTACGCGCGGCGAAACCGCTCTTTTAACGGCAATATCGCTCCGCCTCACCTTCGCGCGCCCTCGCCTTACGCAGTCTGAGGCGTTGAGATTAACGGCGGCTTCCGTCCGTACGCCGATCGTATCGTCCACGGAATGCGACGCTGCGTTTGATTGCGTTTCGACCGTATTACCGGCGTAATCATCCGTCGCGCTTCGGGGATTTTTCCCCGATTTGTAAGCGAAAACCGCATAAACGGCTTCGGCGGCAAACATCGCCGCGAATGCGTAAACAGGAAACATTCCGCTCGGCGCGCCGGCTAAAGACGCAAAATATGCCGCCGCGCACAAAACGGCGGATAACGCCAAAGAGGGAAAAAATATAATCGCAGGCGCGGCTCCGTCGCCCTTGCTCATATAAAACGTGCGCCACTCCAACAATTTTTTACCGCGTATCATTCTTAAAAGTGTTCCGAAAAAAAGACATATACCGTTTACCGCGTTAAAAAGCAGCAAAACCGCTTCCTCAACAAATAAAAGCGATTCCGAAAGAATTTCCTTTAAGGCGTAGATTTTACGGCGGTTTCCGCCGCACGCCGACGCGCCGACGCGCACCGCAAACGGAAACGCCAGACATACCGCGCCGATGACGGCTATCGGCAAGTTTAACAAAAACAGCGCCGCCGCAAGCAAGCAAGCCGCAGCGGCGGGGCGCAAGGGTCTTAACGCGTTATTTAAAATAATAAATGCGTAAACCGGCAGAAGCTTTATCATTTTGCCGTTATCCGCGCGCTTAAAAGATAATAGAGGCATCAGTTGAATGTCCCCTTTCGTCCAGCGCGCGGTCCTTGCGTTGTCGCACGCGAAACTTTCGGGCGCGCTTTCGTAGACGGCCGTTCCCGACGCGCATGTATTAAGCAGCGCCCCTTCGATTATATCATGGCTGAGGACGCAGCCGGAGGGAAGCGCGCCCTCCAACTTTTCACGGAACGCCTCAAGGCGGTATATTCCTTTCCCGGTAAACACTCCTCGACCCGTAAGCCGAAAGTAAAAATCGGCGTTCTCGCGGTAACCGTCCCGTCCGGCAAACCTGAAAAACCTGTGCGAATATACGGTTTTTAAGCTTCTCAAATCAATCGTATTTTTAAAAGACATTATATCGCAATCGTTTACGGGGTGCATCATCTCCGAAACGGCGTTGAGAATTCCGTCCGGCTCGATTACGCTGTCGTCGTCTAAAAGAACCACGAAACGCGGTTTTCCCGGCACAGCCGTACAATCGAAACCGGAAAAATCTCCCGTGGTCAAGGCTTTGTTCAAATCCTCTATCGCGCCGCGTTTTCTTTCGCGCGCGGTAAATTTGAGTTCCGCGCCGTCGCTTGCCAAAAGGTCCGCGTCCTTCTTTACCGCTCGCGGCTTTCTTCCGTAGCCCGGCGATTCGGCGCAACGGCACGGCTTGCGCATTATTCCTATCACTTTGGCGTTCGGAGTCCGTTCTTCCGTTAACAGACGTTTATGCGCGTCGAAAATGTTTCGGTAAAGCTCGCTCCTTTCTTCGTTCTGCGGCGGTAAATCCGTAAGCAGGGCAAACGTGACGTTAGCGTCGTCGTTTACCGCCCGCATAGCTTTGACGCGGCGCACGGCGTCCTCCAATTGCCGCACGGACGCTATATATTCGGATATTAAAACCAGCGTTTTACCCTCTTCGGGTACGGACGATAAATCTCGGCTAAGCACCGGGCGCGGCGGTAAAAACGCGCTCATTATTTTAACGGCGAGTTCCCGGATCGCCGGCGACAAAGCGACCGCCGCGCACGCCGCCGCGAAAGTTCCGATAAATACGGACGCCGCTACACCGAAATAAGTATAACGTACGGCGGCAAAGGCGGCGAACGCCGCGCCCGCGGCAAGCAATCCCGTGAATAAACCGTAAAAAACGCGCTCCCGTACGGCTTCTTTTTGCGGTGTTTCAAGCGGCGTCACTACCTCCTTTAACGCGTAGCGCTTTACCGCCGCGGGATACCTGAACAGCAGGATTCCGGGATCGGTTTTCGTCTTTACCGAAAGCGCGAGCAACCGTTCCGCAAAGGCGGTTTCTCTCATGTTAATCTCATCGGACAGCTTGGCGATAAGCTTTAAATAAAGATGGCGGGTTTTCAGATCGGACGTGGCGTATACGCTGTCGGCGGACATGATTTTGTGCGGCTTAAAAAGTGAAAACAAATTCGATATATTCTCGTCCAGCTTATGAAAGCTGCTCACCGCGCGCGAAGCCAAAATATTATTTTCCGTTACGATGGAAGAAAAGGCGTAGTCCAAGCTGT
>JAITEJ010000044.1 GCA_031282095.1 Clostridiales bacterium | reverse complement strand
ATTATTATACCCTAAGTGAAAAAACTTGTAAATCAATTTGCCGCCGCCGTTAAAAACTTATAAAAAAACACCTCTCCGCGAGATGCTTATAATACCGCGTTTTTTACGTTCAATACGCTTCGCCTGGTAACGCCGTTCAAATATAAAAATACGCGAATAAAGCGGTTAGGCGGTAACCGTGATTGACCGCCGCCTTAAGCCTGAACGAATGCGCGCATGCGGAGCGGTCTTATCAAAACAAGCGGCGCGGCAGTTTAACGTTAACGCAAGCGCGGGAACTTGACGTGTGCGGTCGGCGCGCATACGCAATACGTTTTAAGCGGATATTTTACCGAACCTTATAATCGTTGATCCTTTAATCTTCAGTTTTACTGTAAAATTGCCCGACGCCTGTCCTGATTTGCCGGTATTAAGGTTTAAATACTCGTATTCGGCAGAGTTAAAACCGTATTCGGACAAGTCCAGACTGAACGTTTCCCCGACGTATTCGTCAAGGTTAAAGACGGCGACGTAAAGATATTCTTCGTCCGCGCTGTAATAAATTTCGGAAGCATAGCCGCCGCCCGCGGGACGGAACGCCTCGTTACGCCAAACGGTTTCCATGAGCGCGGAGTTGTTGAAAAATTTTTCCGCGCGTATTGTCGCTTTCTTACGGCTTATGTCGTCGCTCCACAAAAGAAGCGTCCCTGATATAAGCGCGGAATTCATAACCATTTCCGATTCCGCCTCGGAAGCGTCCAACTTCAACTTCTCCCAATCGTGAGAGAATACCACATGATCGGGGTCGTTATATTTATAAAGACGCCCGTTTTGCCACCACGCGTACGTATGGGAATTAAGCCGATAGTGCGCCGCGCCGTAGTTCTCGAAAACGTCGCAGGAGATGCGGCGGGCGTGCATATAGCCGCTCGGGAAAATCGGGGAAATCGCCGCGCTTAAAAATATGTCCCTGCCGCCGGTGAACTCCTTATCCGATATGTATTCGTTGAGCATCCTCATGCCGTAGTTATAAGCCATAATGCCGGTGGTCGCTTTGGTTTTATCGTAAAAGTCGCCCTCAACGGCGCCGTGAATGATAAAATCCATTTTTATGAATTCATAGCCCCAGTCGAAAAACCGCCTTAAATTATATTCCATAAGAGCGCGCGTTCCCGGATGCGTAAGGTCTAAGGACAACGTACTTTTGTCGCCGTAGTCTTCATGCGTCGACACGAGACCGCCGTTTTTATCCTTAAGAACGATATCGCGCCACGTATAATCCGCGCCGTCGTAGATTGGCTTGTCTATGTTTTTGTTCATGCTCCAAGCGCTGAACGGCGTCATATAAATACCGGCCTTTTGACCGTTGGCGGCTAAATATCCGGGAATTTCCCGCAGTTGTTCCTCGGAAAAGCCATTCCAACCGCTGTCCGCATTGACATAGACGCAACCGCGTTCGTCATAAAATCCGGCTATGTTTTTATTTATGTAGTCGCTGACGTTTTTTATGTCGTCCGCCGTCACTCCCATGCCGTAGCCCGCCCATGTGTTAAAACCCACGGGAACGGGATTGCTCCATTCAAGCATAGGTTGAACGTCGGCGTTGGCGTCGCCGTACTCCTCAAGCCCGTCGCGGTAATCGCCGTAATAGCCGTAAAACACGCGCGGGGACGCCACTGTTTCGCCGTGGATAAAGCCGTGTTCGGCGCCGGACGAAAAATCTCGTGTGGCGTAATCGGCCACACCGTGATGAAATTGGAGAGATTTAATTTTTTTGGCTTGATACACCGTGCCGCGCATATCTATTTCCGCCGCCGACTTGAACGCGTCGTGATCCACCGAGCCGAACACAATTCCTTCACGGCTGCCAGAATTGTAAAACATGGAAAATTCGTAACTTGTGAAACTGCCGCTGTCAAGCTGCTCGACGTATTTAACGTATTTATCGTTATCGTAGGGCGCAAGCAAAAAGCCGACGTCGCGCATGTTTCCGATTTTTGTGTCCGCGCCGCCGCCTGAGTATACCTGACGCATATCGTTGGAGGACAACACGCCGCCGTCCTCCGAAACATACTCGGCTCCGGAGATGAAGAAAGGCTTCTTGTCGTAAACGTTAAAGAAATAACGGACGGAAACGCCGCCGCGGGACTCCGATGCGGTGAGCGCGACACCGCTTCCGAACTCGTCCGAAACCGCGTCGGAGCGCCACATATAACCGCCCGATGTTCTGCTGTCAAAAGCTTTGCCGTCAACAACCGCCGTAAAAAACGCGCCTCCGGTCAATTTATGACCGTCATAGGACACATCAAATCTGCCGCCGCTCAAATCGAAATCTACCCGAACCGCGCCGTTGGTTACGAAAGCCCTGCCGTTTTCCGCATCCGCGCGCGGCGTTTGATAAACGGCGGTCAGCCGCATAGGTTTATACCTGTTGATAAAAGGCGGCAGAACCGCGCCCAGTATGGAGCCGGATATTGCAAAAATCAAAATCAACGCGATTATAATTTTCCATATTTCTTTCATACAATCTCCCGATTAATGCCGTACGCAGTTATACCTCAGACTCCTCAACCCGAAAGGCGCGTTATTATACGCAAAAGTATATCCGAAGTGAAATACAAAAAAAATGACGACCGAGGGACGTGCAACGCGTTATTACACGCAAGCGCATACCCGAGGTACCGCGACTTCGCGAGCGTGAGGAGCGTCATAGGGCGCGTTATTATACGCAAGAGCATACCCGAGGCATAAACTTTTAAGGCAAATTTGCTTTCGCTTCTCCACGCAATTTAATAACCGTTTATATTTCAGACTCCGAAATCTGAAAAACGCCGCGCTCAAAGCATATCCGCACAATCGTCATACACTGAGTTGACGTACCTATTCCGCTCCTCACGGCGTCATAACAGAATCTCCCTGAGTTCGCCCGCGCTCTTGCACAGCTTATATGCGCCGGCACTCTCAAGTTCATCGGGAATGCCGTAGCCGTACAGCATTCCGATGAACGGCACGCCGTTTTCCCGCGCGCCGTCCGCATCCAAAACGGTGTCGCCTACCATGATTGCGGGCAATTCCGCCGCGCTCAAAGCGTCCTTAATTATCGCCCTCTTAGAATTGCAACGCGGATCGCCGTCACTGAACGCCGCGTGTGAAACAAAACCGTTAAGGCGGTAACGATCGAGGATAGAGAATGTGGAAAAGCCGTTGCGCGAGGTTGCGATGACGATTTTCACTCCTGCGGCGTGTAAATCGGTGAGTAATTCATATATTCCGGGAAAAAGTTCCGTGTCTGAAAAACCGTCCTCCGCATAGCGTATACGGTAAACCGCCAAAGCCGCGTCCGCCTGCTCCGGCGTGAATCCGAAAAAATTATGCATGGTGTAACCCATTGAAGGAGCAAGAAAACGCCTTTTGTCAAAATCCGGCGGGATATGCTTGCCGAACCTTTCCAAAGTGTAACTTAACGCCCGAGTCACTCCTTTTTCGGTGTTAAGCAGCGTGCCGTCGATGTCGAAAATTACAGTCTTATATTTCATCGATTACCATTTTTTCGTTTTCAGTGTTAAGCGGTGTGCCGTCGATATCGAAAGTTACAGTCTATATCTCATCGATTACCATTTTTTCGTTTTCAGTGTTAAGCGGCGTGCCGCCAATGTCGAAAACTGCGGTCTTGTATTTCATTACGGCAGCAACACAAAATAACACTATGCGGCACAATAGCCGATTTATCGCACCGATACCTACGCTGAAGCATTCTATTTATCTTTTATTTGCTGTAGGTACCGTTTCCCGTACGGCTCAGACTTCCGGAGCTGTTTCGTCGGGTAAGGGCGGCACGATTGCGGCGGGATTTGAATCTAAATAATAGAGGTCGTGACCGAGAGCGACGATGACGGCCGCGTCTCCGGGAACGTATTCACCCGAAAAACTAAGCCCGGTCGTGTACACGGTCAATCCTCCTATCGTAACCTTATAGAATTTGGCGTTTTCCACCGCTTTCCACGACAGCGTTACGACGTTTCCGTCGAATACCGTATTCTCAAAGTCTATTTCCGGCGCGGCGAGCTTCACTTGTTGGACGTACGTTACCAATGACGCGGGCGAGTCGCCGTAATATGTCTTTCCGCTTTTAGCGGTAACCGAGACGGAGTAGGTTCCCGTGTTTTTAACCTCGCCGCTTATATCTAAATCGGTATAATCCGCGTCGCGGTTTACAGAAATGACGACGGGAGCGCCGCCGTTTATGACTATTCCGTAATTGTCAGCCTTATCGACGTTCACTATCCTCAGGATGACCTTGCCTCCCTCGATGACGAACGACACCGCCGGCTGTCCTAAAATCTCCGCGAAATTGAAAGTTTTTACCGTCGTTTCGCTTGCCAAATAGGCTTCGTCGTTTTCGGCGGCGGCATAAACCCTAAGCTCGTAAGTTCCCGGCTCTAACCCCGTTATGCTGAAAGAATTGCTTTTGCTCTCGCCGCTCAGCAGCGGTTTTCCGGAACCGTATACCATGTATACATATTTATCCGCGTGCGGCGTTTCGGTGACAGTGCAGACGATTTCCGAACCGCTCTGATTTACGGTTATTTCCGAGGGCGCAATCAATTGTTCCTGGAAAATGACCTCGCCGCTCCTGATGTTTTTAACGATGCCGCCTATGCCGACGACAGTCTTTACCGCTCCGAGTACCGAACCGACGTCGCCGCCGTTTTCTATCATGACGTAACTGCCGCCGTAAACCGAATGCAGCGCGCCGCTTATGAAAGTCTTATCATCTCCGCCGGCAGTGCCTGCGAACAGCGCCGCCGCGCTTAAATTTCCGCGAGCGTAAGTGGTTGCGGCGGTCACGCCGATTTCGGCGAGCTCCGCGGTCAGCGGCTTGACCGTGCCGGCGAGATACGCGGCGCCCTTAGCGCCGAGCGCCGCGGCGTCGGTTACGGCGTCGTTTATTTTAAGGTCCGCGGCGTCGATTTTTATTGAAGCCGCTCTGACGGGGGAATAAAGCGTCACGTCGGCGTTCGGCAGATTTAAAATCAAATCTTCCGCCGCTATAAGACCTTCTTTGCCGTACTTATCTTTCGTTAAGGTGCCTATGTCGACGTTTCCGTCGTCGTTCGACGCGAAGGATAACGTACCTTTTACGGTTAGCGTATGACCGTTCAAATCCAGCGAATAGGCGCGGTTTATCTTGAGGTCGCCGTCTATGACGACATCCTTTTTAAAAACGAGGCGGTCGCCCTTTCCCTTTTCCGCAGCCTTGACTATGTCCTCGGCGCTTCTCACGAACACCAAATCGCGCGTCGCGACGAAATGCCCCGTAGTCAATCCCGCCGCCAAAAGCACTACGAACGCCACGATAAAAGTCAAAAGCTTATGCGCCTTTACAAACTTGGCGAACTTAGAGGTCTTTTTGATCTTAGGCGCGGCAAAGCCCGTTTCTCCAATGCCGTCCGCGGCAAGACCCGTCTCCTCGGCATCCTCCGCGCCGGAAACCGGCGTTTCCTCTGAGAACACGTTCTCGGTTTCCGACCCGATGCTTTCCGCATCTTCCCGTTCCCCGACTGTGGCCGCCTCCGAAATTATGCCTTGTCCCGATGTGTCTTGCGCAGAATTTTCCGCTCCGCTCTGATCCATATCATGGCGGCTCTCCGCCGCATCCTCCGGCGCAATCCCGGCTTCATTTTTTATATCTTCGCTGAATTTATCCCCGAACATAGCAGTTCCCTCCGTAAGACGGCGAAAATTCTACGCCGCCGCCCGTTTATATTGTTATTCATTTAAAGAAAGTCCGCCGCCTTACCATAAGGTTCGGACGGGCTTCCTTAACTTTTGATTTTTTATTATAACATACGCATATATGTTTTGGCAAGTCGTGCGGTCAATTTACCAGTTTTTTGCAAAAGGAAAAAATACACGCCTCCGCTACGGAAAGCGCGCGGCGGAGCGGCGAGGGGGACAATAAAAAGAATATGGGGGGGCACTACGGCGTGTGTCAAGAAAGAGGAGTGCCGGTTGATAATTTGTCCCGATTAAACAAAATGATGAGACATCGGTGCGTTTTTGTAGAGCGTGCGTTTTTGCAACCGGCTTATGCAATTTTTGATTTTTAGGTCGGCGCGGCATACGGGTATAACATCCATTCTTGCCGTTCAATTATCGGACGGGACTTTTTACGAAGTTTTCCCCATCGGCTTATGCTGTTTTTAGTTTGCGGACCGTACAATATACGCTTACGATGTCCGTTTTTCCATTGCTCGCTTATTGAACGGGATTTTCCGCACGATTTCCCCGTCGGCTTATGCTGTTTTTAGTTTGCGGACCGTACAATATACGCTTACGACGTCCGTTTCCATTGCTCGCTTATTGAGCGGGATTTTTTACAAGATTTTCCCTCGTCGATTCACATATTTTTTGATTTGTAAGTCGTGTAGTATACGGTTTTAACGTTCGTCCTTGTTGCTCAATTATCGGGCGGAATGGAATTTCCGCAAGGTTTTTCCGTCAGATCAAATGGAATTTCCGCAAAGTTTTCCCGTCAGATCACACGTTTTTCGATCTATAGTTTTCAATAGCCGCTTTTATCGCTTCCTCCGCGAGGACGGAGCAATGTATTTTTTGCGCCGGAAGCCCTTCCAGCATATCTACGACGTCTTTATTTTTTAGGTTTAACGCCTGCTCGATGGTAGCGCCCTTTATCATTTCCGTAGCCACCGAACTTGCCGCGATAGCGGCGGCGCAACCGAATGTTTTAAACTTAACATCTACGATAACGCCGTCCGTTATACGCATGAAAATTTGCATTATATCGCCGCAGGCCTCGCTGCCTACAGTTCCCACTCCGTCGGGATTTTCAATCTCCCCTACGTTTTTCGGGTTTTGAAACACACTCATTACTTTCTGATTATACATTTTATTATTCCTCCGATTTCGGATATTGTTTATCTGTCTGTACACGATTCCTAGACTTTACACCGTAGTTTTTGAAATCTCAAAACTCAATCGCCTTCTTTCGGAAACGTTGATCTCGACGAGCTTACGGCGTATGAAACCGCAGACTTCGCACGGTCGGTCGGCATTTATCTTATCGAATGTGAAACGTACGTGGGGACCGCGGTCAATTCGCTTTGGTTTTGCCGGAGCCGACCATAGGAATTGGATCTGCTGAAATACGATTGTAGAGCGGAGACATCTCTCTTAAGCTTCGCACCGTAGCTTCTAAAATTTCAAGAACGTAGTCGACCTCTTTTTTGGTGTTGGTCTTGCCGAATGAGAAGCGTATTGAGCCGTGCGCTATGCCGACGGGAACGCCTATCGCCAGCAAAACGCGCGACGGTTCCAAGGAGTGAGACGAACATGCCGAGCCTGAAGAAGCGGCGATACCCTTTAAATCCAAACGGAACAAAATGGATTCACCCTCTATATAACGAAAGCTGAAGTTGGCGTTTCCCGGCAAACGCGCGGTACGTGAGCCGTTAAAGCGTACTTCCGGAATGCGGCGTTCCACCTCACTGACAAAATAGTCGCGCAGGCGCGAGATTTTGCGGGATTGCTCAGCCAAATTTTCCGTGGCCAATTCGATTGCCTTGCCCAGTCCTACTATAGCGGCAGTGTTGCTTGTGCCTCCGCGCAATCCCCGCTCCTGTTCGCCGCCGCAGATCAGACGGTCGATTTTTACGCCGGAGCGTATATAAAGCGCGCCTACACCTTTAGGTCCGTAAAACTTGTGTCCCGACAGCGAAAGAAGGTCTACTCCTAGATCCTTTACGTTCACGTGTACGCTGCCCACCGCCTGCACCGCATCGGTGTGAAACAACACTTTTTTCGATCTTGCCACTTCAGCAAGCTCTTTTATAGGCATAATCGTGCCTATTTCGTTGTTAGCGAACATTATGGATAC
>JAITEJ010000114.1 GCA_031282095.1 Clostridiales bacterium | reverse complement strand
CTCGGGGAAGAAAAAGCGGCACACAATCAAAACGCAGGTAGTCGCCAACCGCCGAACCGGAGAGATAATTGCGATAGCTGAGGGTAAAGGCAGAGAGCACGATTTCAAGCTATTCAAGCGAACGATAGTCCGCGCGGTGTCCCCCAAAACCCTAATAGAAGCGGATAGCGGCTATACGGGGCTGTTGAAATTACACGCAAACAGCGCGGTTCCAAATAACAAAAGCGGAACGCGAGGTAAACCGTGTAATCTCATCGGATAGGATGTTGATAGAAAACATAAACGCAAAGATAAAAGTGTTTAAAATATTTTCTACGAAGTATCGCAACCGACGGAAACGGCACGCCTTGCGAATGTCGCTTGTATGCGGGCTTATTAACGCTATGTCTCTCTCAGTTTCCGTATAGGTCTATTGCAAGCACAGTTCCGTAATATGAAACAAGGAATTCTATTTTTTAAGCCATGTGCGCGGATAGAATATGAACAGCATGGGAAAGATCTCTAGGCGCCCCGCCAACATGAGAAAACACATGACGAGCTTAGAAAGTGCGGAAAATTCACCGTAATTAAATGAAGGACCTATTCCGGAGAGCCCCGGACCGGCGTTTGAGAAGCTGGTCAGCGCGGCGGAGAAATTTGTGGCAAAGTCGAAGCCGTTCAGAGAAATAAGCAGGGTGCCGCATATTATGAGAACCGTATAGGCGGCGAAGAAACCGTAAACGCTGTCCAGCACTTGAGAGTCTAAGGGTTTGCCGTCAAATTTCAGTGTTTTGACGGAGCGGGGGCGGAGCATGGAGTTGGAGTTTTTCAGAAAGGACTTAGTCAGAATCAAAAAGCGCGATACCTTGAAGCCTCCTCCCGTGGAACCGGCCATGGAGCCTATTACCATAAGGAGGAGTATTACGGCTTGAGAAAACGCCGGCCATTCGGTATAGTCCGCGCTCATGAATCCCGTCGTACTCGAAACGCTGAAAGCCTGGAACGAGGAATAACGCAGAGCGGTTAAAAATGAGCCGTAAACGGGAATAATGTTTATAGCTACGGCGAGGATTGCGGCCGCGAGCATTATTATATAAGCGCGGAACTCCTCGCTTTTAAACGCCTGCCGCGCTTTGCCGATTACGATGAGGAAGAAAATATTATAGTTGACGGAAAACAAGAACATAAACGCCATAATCACCATTTCCACAGGCAGCGAATCATAAAAAGAAACGGAAGCGTTGTGTACGCTGAAGCCTCCCGTGCCCGCAGTGGAGAGCGCGGCGTTTACGGCGTCGAAGAAGTTAAGCCCGCAAATAAGCAGGGCGGCAGTTTCGATAAGAGTGAAGGTTATGTGGATAAGATAAAGTATGCGCGCCGTTATTTTTAGCTTTGAAACAAGTTTTCCTACCTGCGGTCCCGTAGATTCGGCACGGAATATGTGCATCGCGCCGCCGTCCGCTTTAGGCAGCACCGCTATGACAAACAGCAGCACGCCTAAGCCGCCTATCCAATGCGTCAGGCTGCGCCATAACAGTAAACTGCGCGGCATCGCCTCTACGTCGGATATAACGGACGCGCCCGTTGTGGTGAAACCGGAAACCGACTCGAACAGGCAGTCGATATATTCGGACAGACCGCCGCTTATGAGAAAGGGCAGGCTTCCTAAAAACGATATGGCGATCCACGATAAGGCGACGACGGCAAAACCCGCCGCTATGCCCATAGAGTCGTCGTCGGGCTTTACAAAACTCAGACCCGCACCGACCGCCAGCATACACAACGAAGGTATAAGAAAGGAAAGGTATATGCCATCGCGCATTCCCGCGGATACGAAAAGGGGAATCAGGAGAAAAACTCCTATTATAAATATTACTCGTCCTAACATACGGACAATCGTTCTGTAATTCATCGTTATCGTTTTTTACTTTGATTTCTCAATAGGATAAATATGAGTGCGGCCGCGGCCGCGGCTATAAGCCCCAGCACAAGCCCCAGTGTTTCGGACGTGGTCAGCGCGGCGGCGGTCAGATCGGAAACGCCGACGTAGCCTACAACATTTTTCGCTCGGATTTTGACATATTTTCCGTCCGCGGTTTTACCCAAAACCTGAACTCTTTGCCCGTCTCTGCATTCCGCGACGACCTCGCCGTTTCCGGGTTCGGAGTATACCCTGACATAATGTCCCGGTTTGCGGGAGAGGATTTTATTATAAACCGCGTCCGCGGCTACCACTATCGGCTCGTCGGTGTCCTCCGCGATGTTGAACGAAGGAGTATAGTAGACGCGTCCGCCGTATTCCAGCTTGAGCCACGTCCATTTTGAGTCCGAAGACGTTTTAAAGTGCAACGCCGCGGAAACGGTTACGTAGGTGAATTCATCTAAAGTAATATACGGCGCGGGTTTGTAAACTGACGGGTATTCATACAGATTGCGCCCGCCCGGAGCGTCATTTCCACTTCCGTTCGGCAAAATATATCCTTTTTTGCAGGGCGGTTCCAAACTGTTCAATTTCTTCAGAAAACGGTTTTCGATAAAGCCGAAACGGTCTCCTTCGGTTTGGATGTAGGAATACGCTTCGTCGGACAGCGCGTCAAAAATTATGATATTGCCGCCGCCGGATAAAGCCGCCGCGTGTTCGAAATCACCTATACGCGGATATAAAATTACGCCGTCGAGCGTTACCGCCTCGGTAATTGCGGGAAAAGGAGGAAACTGCGCGTTTTCGTCCGCAAGTCCGCAATTTTCTGAGGTGGCGAAGGATATTGCCGAACTGACGCCGGCGAAATGGTTCGAGGATGTAAAGTACAGCAGACCGTCCGAGCCGAGCGCGACGGCGGAAACGGAGCCGAGCGGATAGCCGTCATTGAAAAGCGTAACGGCAGCCGTTTTGCCGAAACCGTATACGTCCCGTTTATAGACGGTTATTTCCGCGCCGTCGGATACATAGATATTGCCCGTATAGTCTACGGCGAAATCGTTTATTACAGACGGTAAACTGTCGCGCGTAATGCCGTAAGGCTGTTTTATTCCATATAAATCGTATGGATAAATGCCGTTTGCGTCAAAAATATATATTAAAGAACCGTCCTCCGAAACAGCCGTCTTCAAGACGCCGGATATGTCTTTAAGCTCTGAAAAGCCTTTTTCTCCTTGCATGTAAACATGTCCGCCGGAGGACAACACAAGGCGGCCGTCGATCGCTTCAACGTCGGTTATGCCCCCAGGCAAGCCCGTAAGAGTATGCGTTTCTTTAACTGTGAGGCTTATCCCCGAAGCGCTTTCGGACAAAGCTATAACCGCCGCGGAGTTTTCTCCCGCGACATAGATCAGATTATTTTTCGCGGACATATCGGTCGGGACAAAGCTTAAATCAAGCGGAGCGGCGGAAGGGGATACGATGCGCTTGTTCGCGGAATCCGCTATAAACGGCGCGCCTCCGGCAAAGACTATTCCCGACGGCGAGTTTAATAAATCCCCGTCCCCCGCGCTACCGATACATGATATTTCGTCAAGCGGCGCCCCGGAAAGGACCCCGTTCAGATAATATTCTTTAATACGCCCGCCGTCACCGTCAAGAATGTACAGGGAATTGTCAAGCAGGCAAAAATCGCTGATCTCTTCGACGTTGAAATTTGCCGCGCCGTAAGAGCCGACGGGTTTGCCTCCGTCTTTAAGGTCGAAAAATTGCAGATAAAATACGCCCGAATCCGTTCCCAACGGTTGGACTTTCAGTGCGGCGAGATTGCGGGAAACCTGAATTTCCGATGCGAGCAATTCGGTGTTCCTGACAATTTCCGTCCATTTATCGCCGCCCGCATATTTGCGAATCAGAAATTTATAGTGTCCGTCCAACGTGATGTCGTAAGCGGCAAGTCCATCGGGAGCCGCGGCGGTAAGCAGAGTGGTTTTATAATCGGGAGAGCCGTAAGATAAGCTTATAGTTTTAATGAAGCCGAAGTCCTTTCCGAACACGAATACGGTATCGTCCGATTTTACGAAAAGTTCAGATTCGGAAGCGGAAAATTCCGCGGAAGTTAAATTTAAATCGCCGCCGGCGTTTAATGTTATTCGTATGAGACCGCCGTCCGCGTTAAGCCCGAACAAGCCGCCCGGAACCACCGCCAAAAGTATGCCGTTGAAAAACAGAATATCCTTCGTATCGGCGGGTACGGCGACGCGGGATCCGTTTAAAAAAACTGCCGCGCCGTCCTCTCTTTTATCCAAAACCGCGATGTTTTCTCCGTCCGCGGTCACCCGTACAGGATTCTCCAACAATAGCCAGCCGTTTTTCGGATATACGGCTTCAAAGGTATTTGCGCCGTTTTCGGGATCGCGTCCGGATGCGTCCGCCCGTCCGCCGTACGGATTTGCCGCGGAACAAGAAAGCCCGCCGCATAGAAAAACGATAGCGGCAATCAAAAAAATCAATGCGGTTATAGTCAAAACACTCGATTTCTTCATTATAAAATATTATATCATACTTCTCCGTGAAGTCAAACATAATCCTCAACGGGGTTTAAAGTCTAAATATTTAATCACAACCGAGGCGCGTCGGCACTAACCGAAAAAAGTAACGAGAGAGATAAACTGTCTGAATGAAGGAAATTAACTAAGAACGGTTCACAAGAACGAGAAAACATTTATCGGTTCAGATGAGAATTAAGTATAATCAATTTCAATCAATAAACGTTTTATCTGTATAGATGAAAGCGTATAAAAACGGCGAACCTTAGTCGACCGGTTCAGAGGAGGAATTAAGTATAAGCAAATACAGTCAATAAACGCCTTGCTCTGTGAATGACGGCAGTTTCGGATAGCAGATTTATCCGAAAAATTAAGTCAGTCGTCGGGCTTATCCGCAGAACCACGACCCTTTTTAACCCAGTTATACACGTTCGCCTTGCTCATACCCATCTGCAAACCTATGGCTCTACCGCTCATCCCGGAAACCAACAGCTTAAGCGCTTGCTGACGTTCCTCTTCTCCGTAAGCATGGCTGCGCGCCTCCGGAGTATATTGCCTTCCGCAAACTCCGCACCGACATTTTTTGCTTCCGGAACGGTTGTGTCCGTTCTTGTATTGTTTTACCGCCGCCCCGCACGCGGGACATTCGTTTTGTTGTTTATCCATGAACAAAGTATATTGTATTACTTCCTTATTGTCCACTACTTTTTCGTGAAATCGCTTGACAAATGTTTGCGACGCTGTTATTATAAAAAAAACTTAACGGAGAAGCGAATGCTTAACATTTTTTCCATAGTCGTTATAATTAGCGTTATTATAGGGCTTGTCGTCATCGCAGACGGGAGGAATGTTTTGCAATTGCTAAAAGCTTGATTAAGTAAACGCTAAAAAAATTTACTGAAACCAAAGCCCCGTTGCAATTGCAGCGGGGCTTTTAGGTTTCAGTATAAAAACTCAAAAAATTTTATACCGGCAAACCAATAGGAGTGTCCAGGAAAAATAAAAAGATCCGAAAAAACGAAGCGGTTCGAAAAAATATGACGGGCTGACGGAACAAGACGGCTCAGGAAAATATAAGGACGGAGAGGAGAGGCGGCTATGCGGCTTAGCGGAGCGGAAATATTGATAAAAGAATTATTGTTTGCGGGAGTGACCGATATTTTCGGCTATCCGGGCGGCAGCGTGCTGGACGTTTACGACGAGTTATATCGCAATCGGGATAAGATAAGGCATATCATTACCGCGCACGAGCAAGGGGCGGCGCACGCCGCCGACGGTTATGCCCGCGTCACCGGGAAGACGGGAGTGGTGCTTGCAACTTCCGGTCCGGGGGCGTGCAATCTCGTGACGGGCATCGCCACGGCATATTTGGACAGCGTGCCATTGGTGGCGATAACCGGCAACGTGGCGACTAAGCTTATCGGACGGGACAGTTTTCAAGAGGTCAATATAGTGGGAATAACCATGCCGGTCACCAAGCATAACTATATTGTCGAGCGCGTAGAGGATTTGCAGAAAACCATTCGCGAAGCGTTCGTCATCGCCGGGAGCGGCAGACCGGGACCCGTGCTGGTGGATATACCTAAAGATGTACAGCAGAACTCCTGTGAATACGACGAGAAAGCGGATTTCGACTTCGGCAAGGCGGTCAGACCGGTCGTTTATTCTGTTGAGAAAGCGTGCGAGCTGATAAAGGCGGCTAAACGCCCTTATATTTATGCGGGGGGCGGCACGGTCATATCAAACGCTTCCGCGGAGCTTCTTGAGTTCGCGAGGAGGATAGACGCTCCCGTAGCCACCAGTCTGATGGGTATTACCGCAATTCCCCGTATGCATGAAATAGCGCTCGGAATGGCGGGTATGCACGGACGTTACGCCGCGTCGCGCGCACTCGCCGAGTGCGACTTGCTTATAACGGCGGGCGCGCGTTTTTCGGACAGAGCGACCGGCAAGAAAGAAACGTTCGTTAAAAACTGTAAGGTTTTGCAGTTCGATATAGACCGCGCGGAAATCAACAAGAATATCCGCGCCGATGAATTTGTCGTGGGAGATATAAAAAAGATATTGACCGATTTGCTCGCCGTTCTTCCCGCGCGCAATAATAAGGAGTGGGCGAATCATGTTTCGGAGTTGAAAAAAAGTCCTGAAAACATACTGGGAACCTCAGGAAAACCGCTTACCCCAAAAAACATAATTCAGACGGCGGGCGATATTTTGGGCAAGGACGCGGTCGTCGCCACCGATGTGGGGCAGCATCAAATGTGGACGGCGCAGTATTATAAATTTGAACGTCCGAGAAGTTTCGTGACAAGCGGCGGCTTAGGTACGATGGGCTACGGTATGGGAGCCGCTATAGGCGCGTGCGTCGGCACGGGAAAGCGCGCGCTTTTATTCAC
>JAITEJ010000030.1 GCA_031282095.1 Clostridiales bacterium | reverse complement strand
TCACTTTAAGTAGATATAGTTCGCGCGGTTGTGAAAGCCGCACACGATCTCATACGGCACGGTATCGGAAATTGCCGCCCAGTATTTCGCGTTAAGCTCGTCGTCCAACAAAACTGCGGGCTCTCCCGGAAAGGCTTGAAAGTCGCCTGTGTCCACTATGAGCATATCCATACAAGGTACGCCTAAAATCGCGCAGCGCCGTCCGCGTATCTTCAACTCGCCGCCTCCGAAACGCCTTGAAACGCCGTCGCCGTAGCCTGCCGAAACGACGGCTATATTGGCGTCTCGTAAAAGGCGGGTGTTTCCGTAGCTCACGTTTTCGCCCGCGCGCGCCGTTTTCGACTCTATAACCTCCGCGACCGCACTCATTGCCCGCCGCAAAATTATAGCGTCCGCGCCGCCGCAGTCCGACATACCGTGAGTTCCATTTCCCACACAGCCGAACGGCGGATAAACATCGCCGCAACCGTACGCCGCCAACCCGACGCGCACCATATCGAAACGTAAGTCCGCTCGTAAAATAGCGGGAAAACCGCCGGAAATATGTCTTAAAAGACCTCTTTCCGAAACCGTGTCGTCCGTCAATTCCGCAAAAAAATTTCTTTGTGCGGTCAAGGAGCCGTCGTCGCCGGCATTAAATAAATGAGTGTAACAGCCGCTTACGTCGACATTTTCCAAACTGTCCGCAATTGTCAGAAGCTCGGAGAACGCCTCGCGGCTTTTCACGCCCAAACGATTCATGCCGCTGTCGATTTTGATATGCACCGAGGCGCGTTTTTCAGCCGCCGCGCGCGACAGCGCGTACAACTGTGACGGACGCGTAACGGCGGCTATGAGTCCGTATTCCGTAAAAATATCGGCTTCACGTTCTTTAAGCACCGCCGTCAAAATAGGCTTCTTGATGCCGGAGCGGCGCAAAAGCACACCTTCATCGGCGGTCGCCGTCCCGAAGTAATCCACGAGATCCTCGGTGTTTTCGGCCACCTCTGCGATTCCGTGTCCGTAAGCGTTGCTTTTCACCATAAACAAAAGCCGGGTTCCGTAAATTTTCCGTAACGCCGCTATATTTTCGCGAATGGCTTCAAGCTCTACAAAAATGGTTAAACTTGACATCAAATCCCGTCCCGAACGCCGTTTTTTTCGGCATTTAATATTATGACGGAAAATGATTTTAAGTTCAAACCGCGGCGAATTTTATCGGAACGCCGTTTAAAGCGCTTTAAAACCCGATCAATATCCTGCCGTGGAGGGGCGCGGCTTTAAAATATCGTCCGCAACGCTTTAAAAGGCTTTGACGTTATACTCCGCGGCTCAGCGCGACCCTTAGAACGCCGTGCTTTGACGTTATGCTCCGCGGCTCAAGCGCGCCCTTTGGAACGCCGTGCTTTGACGTTATACTCCGCGGCTTACGTGACCCTTAGAATGCCGTGCTTTGACGTTTATGCTCCGCGGCTCAGCGCGACTTTGGAACGCCGTTCAGAACGCTTTAAAAAGCTTTATTTTGTGCTTGGCTAGGGTCTTAAGCGCGACTTCGTTGTCGGCGACCTTCACTAAAATAAACGCCCTGCCCGCTTCCTTTCTGGAAAACGAGTAAAGGTATTCTATGTCGATTCCGTCCGCTTCGAACGCGGCGAGTATAGAGGATAAACCTCCCGGCGCGTCGGCTACCTCCACGCCTATAAGGTTGTTGCTGGTCACGGTGAAACCGTTTTCCTTCAGCACCTTGAGCGCGCGTTCATTGTCGTCTGTTATGAGCCGCACTATACCGAACTCGGTGGTGTCCGCTATGAACAGCTCTATCAGATTGATGTTTTCCTTCGACAGAATATCCGCCAACGCGGCGATTCTTCCCTTTCTGTTCTCCAAAAAAACCGCTATTTGATTGACTAACACGGGTTTAATCCTCCTATTTTTATTTGTGAAGATGTTTTTTTATTTTTTATATATAAGACGGATCAATATTTCCTCTTATCGATTATACGCACCGCCTTGCCTTCGCTGCGCGGAATGGAATGCGGCTCCATTATGGTGATTTTGGCGGAAACGCTCAGATTGGACTGCATATCCCCGGCTAAGCGCGCCTTGATTTTTTCTATGCTTTTTACGGTGTCGCTGAACGCCGATTCGGTGAGCTCCACCTGTATTTCCATAGTGTCCAAATTGTCCACGCGATCCACTATTATCTGATAGTGCGGCCCTATGGAGTTGCCCGCGCCGAGCAGAACAGATTCGATTTGCGACGGGAACACGTTGACGCCGCGGATTATCAGCATATCGTCCGAGCGGCCGTGTATGCGCGCCATGCGGACATGCGTTCTTCCGCAGGCGCAAACCTCGTCGTTCAGGCTTGTGATGTCGCGCGTGCGGTAACGTATCAGAGGGATGCCCTCCTTTGTCAGCGTAGTGAACACGATTTCCCCCTTTTTGTTGTAACCCAACGGTTCAAGGCTTTCGGTGTCGACGATTTCGGGATAGAACATATCCTCCGCGATATGCGTGCCGGTTTGCGTGCGGCACTCCGCGCCTACTCCGGGTCCGCAAATTTCCGACAAGCCGTAGATGTCGTACGCCTTTATGCCGAAGCCCGCCTCAATCTGTTTACGCATCTCCTCCGACCAAGGCTCCGCGCCGAACAGCCCCGCCTTTAAATTCAGTTCGCTTTTGTCTATGCCCGCCCGCGACATTTCCTCGGCAAGGAATACGGCGTAAGAGGGCGTACAGCAAATGCAATCCGCGCCGAAGTCTTTCAACAGCATAAGCTGCCGCGGAGTATTGCCCGCCGAAACGGGAACCGCCGTCGCGCCCAGCATTTCCGCGCCGTAGTGCGCGCCCAAACCGCCCGTAAACAGCCCGTAGCCGTACGCCACATGCACGATCGATTCCGCGCTCATTCCCGCCATGACGAGCGCGCGGGCGCAACCCTCCGACCAGTCGCGTATGTCGTTTTGGGTGTAGCCGACGACGGTAAGTTTGCCCGTAGTTCCGCTGGACGCATGTATGCGCACTATGTCGCGTTTAGGAACGGCAAATAACCCGAAAGGATAATTGGCGCGCAGGTCGGACTTAGTGGTATAGGGCAGTTTGTAAAGGTCGTCGATGCTTTTAATATCCGACGGCTTCAACTTCACGGCGTCCATTTTGGCGCGGTAGTGCGGCACGTTCTCGTATACTCTTTTTACAAGGGCTTTCAGTCTTTCGCTTTGCAGCGCGTGCAATTCGCTTCTGGGCATAGTTTCGGCTTCGCGGTTAAAATATTCCATACGGCTTCCTCTTCGGAGTTTATTTTTATATTTGCAGGGTTTCCGTTATACGGTATAGCCCCAAACGCGGGGCTTTTTTATTTGCGTCCTTTTCTTATATCGATTGAAGTTTCCGTTATGAGGTATAGTACAAACTCAGTTTTTTATTTACATTCCCTTCGGAGCTTATCCTCATATCGATCCGAGTTTCCGTTATGTGGCATAACTCAAACGCAAAGCTTTTTTATTTACCACCTTTTCGGAGTTTAGTCAGGCTTCCGTTACACAGCATAGCCCGAACGCGGGGCTTTCCGCTTCGGAGTTTATCTTTATATCGGTCGGGTTTCCGTTATGCGACGTAGCCCCGAACGCGGGGCTTTCCTCTTCGGAGTTTATCTTTATATCGGTCAGGTTTCCGTTATGCGATATAGCCCCGAACACGGGACTTTTTTATTCGGAGTTTATTTTATATCCGTCTGGTTTGCGTTACGCGATATAGCCCCGAACGCGGGACTTTTTTATTCGGAGTTTACTTTATATCCATCGGGTTTGCGTTACGCGGTGTAGCCCAAATGCAGAGCTTTTTTATTTACATCCGCAAACTGCGGCTTTACGCACGCCGCCAGAGCCGCGGAAGCGTCCGCTTCGGGGATGCCCATTACCGCAAAAAGTACGCCAAGCATAACGACGTTCACAGATTTCGCTCCGCCGGCATCCAAAGCCGTTTTAAGCGCGTCTAAATCAATAACATTATAAGATTTTTTAAGCGTTTCCACCGTGTCCGAGGGATAGACCGCCGCGCCGGTTATTACGGGCATGGGCAGAATCTCCTGCGTATTGACGATGATGGTGCCGCCGTCCTTCAAATATTGAGTGTACCGCGCCGCTTCCGATTTTTCAAAGGCGACGATATAATCCGCGCCGCCCTCCGCGATTACCGGCGAATAAACGCGCTCCGCGATTTTGACGTGAGTCACGACGCTTCCGCCGCGTTGCGCCATACCGTGTACCTCGCTCAACTTAACGTCCGAGCCGTAGTTTTCCGCAAGCTTTCCTATTATCCTCGACGCGAGCAGTGTTCCCTGCCCTCCTACGCCTACTATCAAAATGTTCTTTTTCATGGTCGTAATATATCGCCGGCTTGACGCCGCATCGGTTTTTTCTTCGCGGAGTTTGCTTGTCCGCGTATGCCGCTCTGAACGGCGTTTTTATGCGTACAACTTATTTATTCTGTCGAATTTGCACAGTTTCGCGCAAACACCGCAACCGGCGCATTGTTCCGCGGATATGGTCACGGAGCCGTCGCCGTTCTTTCTTATCGCGGGACAGCCTATCCTACCGCATACGCCGCACTTTTTGCAGTCGGTTACGGCGTAAGGAATTTCCCGCTTTTTGCTTAGCAGCGCGCAAGGGCGTTCGGCTATGACGACCGACACGCCGTCCTCTTCCAAGGAGCATTTTACCGCGTCCTCCGTCGCGGCGAGGTCGTACGCGTCGACTATTCGCACGGAATTTACGCCGCAAGCCTTTACGACGGCTTCAAGGTCGAGTATTTTGGCGGGCGCGCCCTTTAAGTTCTTCCCCGTAGCCGGGTGCTCCTGATGCCCCGTCATGCCTGTGGTGGAATTATCCAAAATCAACAGCGTTATATTGCTCGCGTTGTAAACCGCGTTAATAAGCCCGGTTATGCCGCTGTGTATAAAGGTCGAATCGCCTATGACGGCGACGGTTTTCTTGCTTTGGTTACGCCCCGCCGCCTTTTCAAAGCCGTGCGCTATACCCACGCTCGCGCCCATACAAAGCACGGTATCCACCGCCGAAAGCGGCGCCTGCGCCCCCAATGTGTAACAACCGATGTCCGCGCTTACCGTGAGCTTCAGCTTGGAAAGTATGTAGAATACGCCCCTGTGCGGACAGCCCGCGCATAAAACGGGCGGACGCGGAGGAGTTTTGCCCGCGTTCTTTTTAATCTCTTCTCCGAAAAGCTTGTTTTTTATTATCGATTCGGAGATTTCTCCCTGAACGGAAAACAAATTCTTGCCCTCGCATTTTATGCCGTTCGCTTTAATCTGATTTTCAAAGAACGGCTCCAGTTCCTCGACTATTACAAGACGCTTGACTTTGGCGGCGAAGTCCCTCACCATTTCCGTGTCGAGAGGGTAAACCATGCCCAACTTCAACACGGAGGCATCGGGACAAGCCTCCTTTACATACAGATAAACCGCGCCGGAACAAACGATGCCGAGGTCGCCGCCGCGCATTTCAGCGCAGTTAATACCCAGTTTCGGTAAATCTTCCTTTAAGGTCCGTTCCCGTTTTTCCACCTCAATATGTCTGAGCACAGCCGACGACGGCATCATCGTATACTTCTGTACGTTTTTAACATACGGCTTCAACGCGGCTTCAGAGCGGGGTTCGGGGGTAACGTAGCTTTGGGAATGCGCGACGCGCGTCGTCGTTCTGACGAATACGGGGGTGTCGTATTTCTCCGAAAGCTCAAACGCGAGTTTGGTAAACCGCCGGCACTCGTCGCTGTCGGACGGCTCCAACATCGGTATATGCGCGCTCCTCGCGTAAAAACGGGAATCCTGCTCGTTCTGAGAGGAATACATTCCGGGATCGTCGGCGGCGACTATCACGAGTCCGCCGTTTACGCCCGTATATGCCGCCGTGAACAAAGGATCGGCGGCGACGTTCACGCCTACGTGTTTCATGCACGCCATGGAGCGCGCGCCCGCGTAGCTCGCGCCGACCGCCGTTTCTAAAGCCACCTTTTCGTTGGGCGCCCATTCCGCGTAAACTTCGCCATATTTGGCGATTTCCTCGCTGATCTCCGTACTCGGCGTACCCGGGTAGGCGGACACGACCCGTACGCCCGCCTCAAAAGCGCCGCGCGCAACGGCGGCGTTGCCTAACATTAATTCCTTTTTTGCCATAAACTCCTCTTAAGATGATAGCTTGCCGTCGGTATTGCGGTCTGTATTCGACCGCCGTTCGAATCTAAGACAAATCATTTTTTTATCTGTTACCCTTTCGGTCTTTTTCTTACGTTAACTCTTTTTTGCCGTAAAGTACTCTCGTGCCGACCGTTTGCAACCGATATAACGCGGTCTGTATTCGACCGCCGTCTAAATCTTAGACAAATCGCGTTTGCCTGTCGCCCTTTTAGTCTTTCCTTACGTTAACTTTTTTTGCCGTAAAGTACTCTTACGCCGACCGTTTGCGGTTGATATAACGCGGTCTGTATTCGACCGCCGTCTAAATCTTAGACAAATCGCGTTTATCTATCACTCTTTTTGTCTTTCCTTCGTAGCGTTTTAAGGACATGGGTTCGACCAGTTTAACGCGCGCGTCCAACTGTAAAATCACTTTCAATTGTTTGGTGATTTTGTCCCTCAGGTTTTCCAAACGCTTATAGTTGTCGAGCAACGTAACGTCGACGACCTCACAGCGCACCTCCAAAGAATCTAACGCGCCGTCGCGCGTGACTATGATTTCGTATTGCCCGCCTATCTCCTCGATCGGCATAAGCACGGACTCTATCTGCGACGGAAACACGTTCACGCCGCGGATTATCAGCATATCGTCCGTTCTGCCGCGCAGCTTTTCCATGCGTACGGAAGTGCGTCCGCACCCGCAGGGCTCAAAATTGAGCTTCGTCAAATCCTTCGTACGGTAACGCAGGATAGGCATACCCTCCTTAGTTAACGTAGTCAAAACGAGTTCTCCGCATTCGCCGTCTATCGGCTCCAGCGTGTCCCTGTCCAAAATTTCCGGATAAAAATGATCCTCGTTGACATGCATGCCGCACTTTAAATAACATTCTCCCGATACGCCCGGACCGATAATTTCCGACAGTCCGTAGTTATCCGTAGACAGAATTCCCAGCCGTCTTTCCAACTCGCGGTGCATTTCCGGCGTGGACGCTTCACTTCCGAACAAGCCTATGCGAAGCTTGAAGTCCCTTATGTCGAAACCCGATTTCTCAATCATTTCTCCCAAATACATTCCGTACGAGGGAGTTGCGACAAGCACGGTGACGTTCAAATCCTTAAGCAGCATAACCTGCCGCTCGGTGTTGCCCGCCGACGCGGGAATTACCGTGACGCCGAGTTTTTCCATGCCCTGATGAAGCCCCAACGCCCCCGTAAACAGCCCGTACCCGAAGGAAATCTGACATATATCCTTTGAGGTCACCCCTGTCGCGGCGATAAGGCGCGCCATACAGTCCGACCACATATCCAAGTCCTTTTGAGTGTAAAGCACCACGGTGGGCTTGCCGCTCGTGCCGCTTGACGCGTGTACGCGCACGATGTTATCCATCGGAACGGCGGACAATCCGTAGGGATAGTTGTCGCGCAAGTCGGATTTAACGGTAAACGGAATTTTGGTTATATCGGACAAATCCTTTATATCCGCGGGTTTCAGTTTCACCGCGTCAAACTTGTCCTTATAAAATTTGACGTTTTCATACGCGTAAGCGACCGCCTTAATCAGTCTTTCGCGCTGTAATTCGCGCATTTCCGCGCGCGTCATTGTTTCATGCGTTTTGTCGAATATCATTCTGAGCCGTACCCCGTTTGCCTTGCGGCGGTTTTTTAAGTTTCAGCGCGCCGTTAAAGGCGTCCGAAATATTCCATCACAGTTTCGCGTTTTCCGCTTCTGCGGCGATTCCGCAAATAAAAGACAGGATGAACAAATTATGCGGAAAGCCGGCTGTTGAACAGCGCATCGTTTTTTATCTTATTGCCTTAATCAAACTTGTTAAGAAAAATACCGGATATT
>JAITEJ010000028.1 GCA_031282095.1 Clostridiales bacterium | reverse complement strand
TTGCGCCCGCCGCTGTTGCGTTCGTCTCGGGGAACTTTATGGGAAGTTTCGCCGTTTTGCGATCCTCTGTCTTCCCTTAAGCCGCCGCGCCCGGCACTTTCTTTGCGCCCGCCGCTGTTGCGTTCGTCTCGGGGAACTTTATGGGAAGTTTCGCCGTTTTGCGATCCTCTGTCTTCCCTTAAATTGCCGCGTCCTACACCTTCGTTTCGCATACTGCCGTTTAGGTTATTTTGAGTAGCTTTTCGGGCGGTTTCACCGTTCTGCGATATACCGCTATCGTTCCTTGCTCCGCCGTTTCGGTCGCCCTCCGATACTCCGCTTTTCCGTTGTCCCTCGCGTTTGTCGCCGGACTCGCCGCGCTGCGCAAATGCCGCGCCGACTGCGCCGGAAAGCACTATGTCCGCGCCGAAACGTGACTTAACTCCGCCTTCCGCTTCATCCGAACGCGCGCCTTTTACGGACTCAGTCGAATTCACGCCCTCCGCGGTATTTTCGCCCGGCAAGGCTTCGTGCGCCGATGTTTCCTGACCTTTATGTCTGTTCTTAAAAGAAATTCTGTTGCTCATCTTATATGTATTTTATCACAATACGCGGCTTTATACAAGCGGATTAAACGACCGATGAACGATATTTCTTTTCAGCGGTTCCGCCTCGCTTAATGTCATAGCGTTTTCTGTGAATTGACTCGGAGCGGTATAATCCTCAACCGAATAACGCAACAAGAAATCGTGCGTAGTGAGCGGTGATCTATTGCCGTGGTATTTTGCGTCACGCGCCGCCCAATTTCCGTATGCCGGATTATTGCGATCAGCCGAACGAGAATTTTTTCGCCCGCTCGGAATGTCGTCGTTATCAATATATCTATACGCTACGATAAGCCTGACGCTTTTTTGGCGGATTTATATGCTTCATTGTTTACGCGCCGCAGTGTTGTCCGATAAGAATACGCTTTGGTTAAAACAAGGCGTTTATAAAATCATTCGGATCAAACGGAATCAAATCGTCAATCTTTTCTCCCACTCCGACGTACACCACGGGAATTTCTTTTTCGCCGGCTATGGTAAAGACCACTCCGCCTTTGGCGGTGCCGTCGAGTTTGGTCAAAATTATGCCGTCTATGTCTATGGCTTCACTGAAAACGTCGGCTTGGGCGACGGCGTTCTGACCCGTGGTCGCGTCCAAAACTATAAACTTGCGGTAATCGGCGTCCGGCATTTCCCTCATAACTACGCGGTTCACCTTTTTCAGTTCTTCCATCAAGTTCTTCTTGTTATGAAGCCGTCCCGCCGTATCTATCAGCACCACGTCCGTTCCTTTAGCCTTTGCGGATGACAAAGCGTCGAACACGACCGCCGCCGGGTCGCTGCCCTCGGAGTGCTTGATTATGCGCACGTCGGCGCGTTCGGCCCAAACCTCCAACTGTTCGGCGGCGGCGGCACGAAAAGTGTCGGCGGCGGCGACGGTGACCGTCTTACCTTGCGACTTAAACATTTTTGCCAACTTGCCTATCGCGGTAGTCTTGCCCACTCCGTTAACGCCGGACAAAAGCAACACCAACGGATAGGAATAATCCTCAATGTCGTAGGAAATTTCCGACCGCATAATCTCTTTAAGAAGCTCGCGCGCCTCCGACGGCTCCTTTATCTTTTTTCTGAATACTCCGTCGCGTAACTCCTCAACCACGCGTTCCGCGGTCTCCGCGCCTATGTCCGAAGAGATCAACGCGGTTTCTAATTCCTGATAGAAATCCTCGTCCAGTTTTTTTGCCGAAAACACCTCGAATATTTTTTTAGAGATGTTATCGCGTGTTTTCTGAAGCCCTTCCTTTATTTTTTGAAAGAATCCCATATATCTTTGTACCTCGCCGCCTTTCGGCGCGTAGAAATGTTTTTGCTGTGTCCCTTGTTTTTAAGGGTGTTCGAATTAGAGCTTTGGCGTAAGTTATGATCGTTGCGTAAGCGGTAAACGCGTATTGCATTGCTACCGTATGTCCGTTAAAACCGTGTTAGCTTACCGCTTATATATAGTTTATCAATGAGGCGGACTTTTTTATCCGGATTTTGTCTTTATTCGCTTTTCGGTGCGTAAGAATATTTTGTAATTCCTCATGTCTAAGGGCATTCGTAAATCCGTCGTGAATCCGTTGGTGCGGGACTAACGCGGTTTTCTCCGTCCATCACGTTGCGTTTATCAAAATGTCGTCCCGTTTTGAACAACGCGCGGACAAAAATTGTCCGCGCGGGTATTCGTTTTTTCAACTGACGGTTTCGTTTAAGATTTTTTTGCATTGTCGTCGACCGCGTGTTTAACCGCATCGCTGAACGCGACGGAAACGATTTTGGAAATTCCTCTGTCTTCCATCGTCACGCCGTATAAGGATTGCGCCACCTCCATCGTCGGCTTTTTATGGGTGATGACGATGAATTGCGTTTGATCGGTGAAGCTCTCAAGGCACTTGCCGAAGATACGGCAGTTGGTTTCGTCCAACGGAGCCTCAATCTCATCCAACACGCAAAACGGCATAGGCTTAGTGCGCAAAATCGCAAGCAATATGGCTATTACGAGCATGGCGCGTTCACCGCCGGAAAGCTGAGAGAGATGCTGTATGGTTTTTCCCGGAGGGGTCGCCGTTATGATTATTTCAGCGTCCAGCAAAGTTAGTCCTTCCGGAATTTCCAACCGCATATTCGCCTTGCCGCCCTCGAAAAGCTGTTTGAACAAAACCTGGAAATTCTCATTGATTTTGTTGAAAGACTTTTCGAATTGATTGATCATCTTATCCACAAGGGTTTTCAGACTGACGGTCAGCTTTTCCTCAGCCAGCACGAGGTCGTCGTGCTGCGCCTTATCATGGTTGTAAACGGTGATCAGCTCCTCGTATTCCTCTATCGCATTGTGGTTTACGTCTCCGAGCTTGGTCTTTTCGGTTTTAAGACGTTTTATTTCGGCATCCGCGCCGGAATGAACGTATTCCTCGGACTTCCACTGCCGCGCGCTCTCGTAATCCAGACCGTACTCCTCGAAAATATACTCTGACAAATTCCTTATTTCATTTTCTAACCGATCGTATGCGGCTTCCAATCGTGTGGACGACTGCTTTAAATCGCTTATTTCGTTCATGAGCAGATTGCGGCGTCCGTCAAGGTCGGTCATCACCTCAATAAGGCGTTTCTTTTCGGCGATTGCGGTTTCCAGTTTTTCCTCTAGAAGTTTGAGTTTTTTCTTTTCCTCGGGCGTAAGTTCCTTGTTTTTCAGATTGGACTCGTGCTGATCTATGAGAGAGGTAATCGTTCTCAAGTTTGTTTCGGTTTCTACGGTCAAGCGTTCGTTGTGTTTCAGTTCTACGTGTAACCGCAGTAAATGCTCGTTTAATGTACCGACGGCGTTTTTAATCTCCGTAATAGCTATCATTAAATCGGTTTTTCGCGCTTCATATTTCGCCTTATTGCGCTTTGCCTCGTCAAGCTCGGACTGCGACTGCTCCGACTTCGCCGCCGACATATCCTTCTTATTGCGCAACTGCGCTTCCATGCGGTCTACAAGGTCGATTTTGTCGGACGCCTCTTTGACGGATTTTGTCAATTCGTCCACCTCGGCGTTTTTTTCCGCAAGCTGCGCTTCAAGAGTATCCGCGAGGGATTTGGCGGCGTCGCGCTTTTGACGCGCAAGATCTATGGCGGTGTTAAGCGCGTTTATTTCCTCGGCGGATTCCTGAATGGTCTTGGTAAGCCCCGCAAGCGAAATCTCCGCCGCCGCGCGCGCGCGCTCCACGAGGGCGAGCTTTTTTTCGATCTCTACGCTTTTGGTCTTTAAATCGGCAATCTCCTTTTCTAACTGAAGGATGGATGAGCCGGCGGTATTTCTGGAACCGCCCGTCATCGCGCCGCCGGCGTGTACCACGCTGCCGTCAAGGGCGACGATCTTCACCTGTTTGTTATATTTACGGCTTAATTCGACCGCTATATCGTAGTTATTCGTGACGACTGTGTTGCCTAAAAGATGGCGAAGAACTGGACGGAAGCGATCCTCGCAGGAAATTATATCCGCCGCGGTTCCCAGCACGCCGGACTCTCTTAAAATCGCGGAGTGACCGTAGCCCAACTCCCGCGGCTGAATAGAATTCAAAGGCAAAAACGTCAGGGCGTGGTATTGCTTCCTCTTCAAATAGCCGATGAGGAATTTGCCGTCCTCATCGTTTTTTGTGACGATGTTTTGAAGGGCCGCTCCGAGCGATACGTCTATCGCGACGGCGTACTCCGCGGGAACCTTAATCAATTCGGCCACCGTGCCTAAGATTTTACCGGCCAGTTCGGTGTCGCGCTTGGCGTCGCGCATCAGCGCCCTTATGGAGTCGTTATATGCCGTATAACTGTTTTTAGACTCCTCGTACGCTTTAAGCCTCGCGTCCACCGAGGCCTTAAGAGGCGCCATCTTCATTATACTTTCGGTATATTCTCTGACGGAATTTTCCTCTTCTTTCTTTTCCTCAGCCGCCCGGTTATAAGAATCGACAACTTTCTTTTTCTTTAGGGAGAAAGCCGTGACGTTGCCGTCCTGCACGGCGTATTCGGTTTTTTCCGAATCAAAGGAGGTTTGGAGCTTCTGTTGCTCACGGGCCACCTGCGTCAAACGCTCGGCGTTC
>JAITEJ010000039.1 GCA_031282095.1 Clostridiales bacterium | reverse complement strand
TGGTTGCTATGCCGGACTCTCTTGTTCCGTTTTGGAACGTGCTTATGCAAGATATTATCGGGCGCGCGGAAAACTTCTTCACATTCTCTGTCAGGCGCCTTATTCTCCCGTATCATTTTGCGCGGTTACGGCGTCTATATATTTTTTGCGCCGCGCTTGCGCCGCGAATCGCCCCGTTAAATAGACCGCGGCAGCCACGATAAGCGCGCCGTTTACGGCGGCTACGCCGTAAGAAAAGTTCAGGGGCGGCGCGGAGAAAAAATCCGCGCCGACAGAAAACTGAGCCGCTTTAACGGCGACAAAAACCGCGTACGCCGAATCAAGTGCGAAAACCGCGCATGACGCAAAGAAAAATATCAAAAATATCGTTTTAGCCCTATTCATTTTCAACCCCAATAAACGCCCGTCGTTTTCAGTTCCTCAAGGTCGGCTACCGCCGTGGTTCCGCTGTCGCTTGGGGCGCCGAGACTGCCGCTGCCGTAGGTGACCAGAGTGCCTATACCGCGGGTATCTCCGTACAAAACGTAATAGGAATTTTCGATTATAACGTATGTCACGTAGCCGCCCGCGTATATTGCGCCGCCCGCTATGCCGCCCTTGCGATAGTTAATGACCGCATTTTCGGGAACGTCCGCGCCGTATACAACGGTAATATCCGCCGCCGAATAGGAACCCGAAATTGTCCCGCTTTCCAAAATACCGACGACTCCGCCCGCCAACATAACGGTGCCGTATGTCTGTGCGCCGCCGTCAGCGGACGTACCCGTTCTGAACGACGACGATGAAACGGTCAATTTGCCGTAAGAGCAAGAATCGGTTACTTTCCCGTACGAGTGAACGTCTCCCGCCACTCCTCCGGCAACCGCTTGCGCGTCGCCGACATAAACCTCGATGTCGCCTTCGCTTCGGCTTTTGGTGATTGAACCCGACGCATACGCCGCTATACCGCCGGCATAGACGTTTTGACTGCGGACGCTTCCGTCTACGCCCCGCGCTGTAAGAATGACGTCGGCGTTATTCGACGCGCCTATGATTTCTCCGGTTTCGGTGTTCTCAGCGACGATCCCGCCCGCCAGCAAGCTCGGTGAATTAACCGATGAAGTCGACGAAACGTTCACCGCTCCCCTGTTAACGCAGCCGGTCATTCCGCTTTCGTTGCTTACCGATACGCCTCCTGCATACACGAACGCCGGGTCCGACTCCGCCGACGCGTGTGCGGTTATCACTCCGGCGTTCAATACGTTTATAAGCTCGCCTTTATTGTTTATTGCTATGCCTCCGGACCTCGCCAACGCGACCGTCGAATTATCCGTATAGGAAAAACTTGCCGACGTGGCGACCGTCAGTTCCGCGTTATTTTCGGTGCCGTTTATTTCTCCGAGATTGTCGAAGACAACTCCCGCTACCATCGGCGACCACTGCGGAGAATCGGAGTTCTGCGTTATAGAACCGTATACCGAACAGTTCCTTATCACTCCGCGCGCGTTATTGGCGGCGCATATTCCCGCCAAGTCTACCGTAAATGCCTCGACGGAGCTTCCGTCCTTAACCGTACAGCCGGATATTGTGCCGTTATTGGAATACGCTATCCCCGCGAACGCCGCGTCGCCGTTTCCGTCGCCGTTCAATTTAACATCGGCGAGCACCGAACACGAGGAAATTTCGCCGTTATTGACCGATACCAAAGCGGAAACGTTCAAAGACTCCAAAGAGGATTCCTCATTAAGCGTCCCCTTTAATTCCGCTCCGACGTTTCTTAATGCGCCTTTATTTGTAAATACAAACGGCGCCGCGTTTTCGGTCAAGCGAAAATCATTTGCGTAAAACACCACGTTTAAATTCTCAATTGTACCAGATAAAGTTTCGATTAGACCTTTTTGTGAAAAAAAAGCGCGTAAAGTGCGCCCGTTTCCGTCCAGGCGTCCGGCATATTCGGAAACGGAAAATGACGCTGGCAAGCTGAAATCCGCCTCTAAGGATACGAATTCCTTGCCGGCGGCAAGCGCGGCTTGCAGCTGAGACGCGTTCGTAACCCTCAGCGGATTATTCGCGGTGCCCTCTCCGTAAAAGTTTCTTAAACCGTATATAACTCCGAAAGGAGCGGCGGTCATTACCGCGGCTATAATCACGGCGATAAGTATAAAATTTTTCCAAAGCTTACGCATCGGAAACCTCGCCGCGAATACGCCGTCGGCGTTCACCAGTATGCTTTCTCCGTGCGCCGTCTTGTATATCTTGCGTAAATTGCCCGGGGTATCCGCGCTTTTAGTCAAGCGCGGATATGCGTCCGCAAGGTATTGGGTGTCTCCCGTAACCGCAAGCATCTCCACCGGAGGTATGATTTTTTTTCCCTGCGGCGCGTACAGTCTGAGCGCGCGCCCGGCATATGAACGGAATTTAACGTAGGCATCGTACGGCTCGGTGACGAAAGTGTACGGCGACGCCCCGTCCAAAACCGACTCGTATTTCCTCACGATTTTTTCCGCGTTATAGAGATAGCAAAGCGACAGCAGAGGAAATCGTCCGTAACACAACGACAAATTGCTCTTCTTCTCTTCTACGGCAAGAGAGAAAAGTTCATCGTCGTCGGTTTTTATTGCGTTAAAAATTCCTTGTGCGTCAATCATCGCTTTTATCTTCTTTTATTCTTTTACCGTTTCTTACCCGGATATTACGGATCTTTTAGCCGCCGGCTTTTACGGCGTTAAAAATTCCCTGTGCGTCAATCATCGCTTTTATCTTCTTTTATTCCCTTACCCGTTTTTTAATCCGAACGTTACGGTTTTCCGCCCATTTATCCAAAACCTCAAAAAGATATTCTTCGTTTACGTCCTCTTTCTCGGCAATTTTCTTTAGGGTTTCGCTTGTAGTCAAATAGGTTTCCAACAGCTTTTCGACGCTTATGTTTTCGTCGCGCTGTTTGCGCATGATGTCGTCCACGCCGTCTTTAATGTTTTCAAGTTTTTTCTGGCTTCTGTTGAGGGAATCCGCGACGTCGCGGTTTATGAACTCGCTTACCTTTTGCACGTTGCCGTTGTAGCTGTCCAAGGTCCGTTGCAAGTCTTTTATATTATAGCTCTTGTTTTTTTCGTCTATGATGGAATCTAGCCGTGAAATTTGCCCCTCCGCTTTCCTTTCCAATTCGTTCACGGAAGCTATACGCTCCTCTACACGGCTGAAAACCGTCACCAATTGCGTTACCTCGGCGGTATACTTGTTAGTCAATTTTGTGAACTGGTCTATGCGCGACGACAAATCCGCCGCTTTCTCCGCCTGCCCCGATAAAGTTTTATATATGGTTTCCAAACGAGACTTTATGTCGCCGCCGAAAGCTTGATTAAGCTTGTCTATGTTGTCTTTCATAGAATCGTAGGTATCTATAAAATCGTTGAGATTGCTTTGTATGGGAGTCAGCAGCTCTCTGTAAGCCTTAAACGCTTCTATAAGGGATTTAACTTCATTGTTATCCATCGTCTCACCTTTTCAGTCCCGAACGGGATTTTTGTTTGTGTGTGATTGTTACGCGCCGCGGCTGTTTAAAGGAGTCTTCAAGCCGCGCGCGGCATTTTATCTTCCCGCTTTGACCTTTCTCGCCTTAAACTTTGCGTCAAGCGCGCTTTGAGCTTCGGACAGATTTTTCAAATCCCCGTTCACTAACCGCAGTATTACTTTTCTCGCGGTTTCGTTGCCGGACACGTCGGGGAAGAAGTCTACGGCGTCTATGCTGAGCCCGCCGCTGTCATTTCCCGTGCAAGCGTCTATAAGGTCGCAAAGCACTGTGTCCTTGGACAGCGTGAATTGTTCCCTCGCTTCGCCGATCATGCCCGCTTCCCAAAAGCGTATGCCGGCTTCGCGATGCTTGCCGTGCCGTATCAGACCCTCGTATATATCGATTTTCGCAAGCGCGCGTTCTCTCTCGCTCTTGTCCGTGACACGGTTCGCCGTGAAGCGCGCGTTGTCGAATTGATCAAGCTTTAGGAATTGTCCCACGCGGTTAAGTAACTCGTCCTGCTCCACTTCCAATTTGTTGGTGGTGGATATAAGGCTTGCGATCGCGCGTTCAACGTCGGCGTTCTCAAAGCACTCCGCGAAAAATTCTCCGAACTCCGGCGGCGCCGCGTCCTCCGCGACGTATATGTGCGTCTTCGCGCGCGAAACCCCTACATAAAAGAGATTGAAATAGTAGCGGTATACGGAATTTTCGTCCGCTTGTTTCCTATTTATCTGCATACGCGCGAGCGTGTTCCATTTATCGGCGTTCGACGAAAGCAGATTATATAATATTACCGATTCCCTCTCCAAACCCTTTATCTCAGCGACCGTCAGAATTTCCTGCTTAGTCATAAAACCGCGAAGCTCCCCACGCTCCTTTTCGCCGGGCACGATGACCGTGTAGTTGTTGAAAGCAAGCTCGTTGGCTTCGCGTATGAAACCCCTATCCTTGACGTACACGGCGGAAGCCGCCGCGTCGCCCTCCACGCCCACGCTCCTGAGCACGAAACTGTGCGTTCCGAAACGGCGCGTGTTGAGCGCCCCCAGTTTTTCCACTATATCGGCGATCCTCTTTGTGTTACGGTAATTATTGCTGAGTTCCGCGACCGAAACCACGTCCTTTTCAAATACAAGCCTCTTTAAATACGCGAATCCGAAATAGGATGGATTTATCATCTGCAAGGCGTCTCCGACACAAAACAGCTTTCTCGCTATGCATTTGAACAGACAAAGGTTGACTTCCGTCATATCCTGAACCTCGTCCAGTATCGCAAGCGAATACTTCTCTATCTTGTCCCGCATACCGAGAAGGCGGCGCGTCATAAGGTTATTATCCGTAAGACCGTTCCTCTTCAGATAAGCGTCATAGTCCCTTGCGAGCGAATAAATAACCTCGCACTCCGGAACGGTAAAGCTGTCGCGGCGGCGTTCGGTATAATCGGACAGTGAAAGCATATCGGCGGGAGCCGCCAAATCGTAACATCCGAATATCACGCCGAAAATTTCTTTATAGATGACCTCGTAGGAAAGATAGGACACCCTGTCCAGTTTTCCCGCAAGCTGATGATTTTTTATGTCCTTTACATAGGTTTTTACAAAGAAATTCTCGTCAGCCGTTTCCGTTTCCGCGCCGTTATGCTTGACGTATAAATCCTCTATGAGGAAATAATCTATATTATTGTCAAGAAAATCGACGACGGAGTCTATTTTTTCGCAAAGCTTGTCGTCGTCGTTCACGGTGAAATAAACGCCGATTTTATTTTCCACCGCTTTTTTCTTATCAGATCCCGGCGTGAAAACCACTCGCCCTTCCCGATAATCCTTTACGAACCGCTTTAAATTGTTCTGAAACAGCGTCACTCTGTTCTGCGTATCCATAAGGAGTCCGCGTGAAAAGGTCGAGTAAAGCACTTTTCCCTTATATCCCCTGCACGCCGTAAATACCAACTTTTCTATGCAGACATTGGTTTTGCCGCTGCCCGCCACACCTTGAACCAAAACGTTCTGATCCTCGGTCGAGACAATTTTTTTCTGTTCGGCATTCAGCAGAGGAAAGTTTACGGTATCCGAATGCGACAAGCGGTAGAGCTTGCGGAAGTCCTGAGCATCCAAAATCGCGCGCGTATTCTCCGTAATCACGAAAAACGCCTCTTCTCCGAGCAGCATGGATAAGGATAAGTCTTGCTTACGCGGATTTTCCTCTCCGCTTTCATACTTAAAGAAAACTATATCTTTCGGGAAAAGTCCGTATTCGCCGCCGCCCGCCGCATCGCCGAACGCGAACCAAAATATATGCCGCCTATCCTCCGTGAACAGCTTGAAAACCGAAGCGGCGCGCGCGAGAGAGGATTGATCGGAAATTTTGAAAACCTCAGGGTTGACCATAACCCCCTCCGCGAGCTTTTCCGCGAAGAGGTCTATATCTCTGAACCGGGATGTTTCTTTTACAAAGCCCGCCGTCTTGAAGGTTCTCGTTTCCGAGGACAGCACGGTCTTGCGCGTTTCGACGATAATTTCCGTCATGTCTTACTCCGCATTTATACGCTTATTTTATAAAAAACCTTACGGCGGCGCTCATTAACCCGTATACGCTAACCGCACCGCAACAGAGGCCGCGTATTCAAACGCGGTTTTCCGGCGCCGAGAGTAAGGCGGCGTCGATAAACGGCTTTATGCCGCCCGATTGCACCGACGCAAGTTCGACCCTGACTCCGTGCCGTCCGACGACCTCGTTCTCCTCATAATTATAAGTTCTCACAGGGTCGGTTTTATTTGCGCATTCCCGCTGCCGTTTTCGCTCCCCTGCGTTTTCCCGTTTATAACGCTCTTCTTCAGCCGCCGCGAGCTTCGCGGCGAGCGTCTTTAAGGCGCGCTCCTTATTTTTAAGTTGCGACCGTTCGTCCTGACAAATCGCCGTGATGCCCGTGGGAATGTGCGTCACCCGCACGGCCGTTTCCACCTTATTGACGTTCTGCCCGCCCGCGCCGCCGGAACGGAATATGTCTATACGTAAATCCTTATCTGAAAACGCCGCCTCGTCCGCGTCCGCTTCGGGAAAAACGGTGACCGCCGCGAACGCCGTGCGCCTTTCCTTGCCGAACCCCGTAACCTTATGAATGCCGCTTTCCCCGCTCAAACATGTGTACGCGCCCGCCCCGGACACCGTGATGTCCGACGCTTTAAGCCTCCCGGGCGCGGTCGTCGTGAAACTGTCCGCGGAAAACTTCCAACCGCGCGTTTCAGCATATGCTTGATAGATCCGGGTAAGAGAAAACGCAAGGGCTTCGGCGGCATCGCCGCCCTCGACGGCGCGTATTTCAATCACCGCGCCGCGCGTATCGGTTACGGACGCATACAGCAGCACGCCCGACAGTTCCTCCGCGGTCAGATTAACAGCCGACATAAGCCGTTCGGTCTCTTCTTCAAGAAGCGCGCGCATTTCGTTCGACGCGAACTCCGACTCGGCACGGCAGCGCTCCGACTCATCGATCAAACGCGACAGCCGCGCGTGCAAATCCGCGGCGGCGGCAAGTCTGTCCCGCTCCGCGGCCAAACGCCTCCAATACGGGTTGTCGGCGATTATTTCAGGCGCGTCTATAAGCCCGCTTATTTCGTTATAGCGTTCAAACACCTTAGCGGAGCGTTCCGCCAACCTCTTTATATAATCGTTCATAATGAATATGTTTTACCCGCTCAAACGAACGCGCATTTTAAAAGAATATTGCCGTCAGCTTGCGTACGGTGTCCATCGCGTCCTTTCCGTATACGTCCGCGCCTATTTGGGCGGCAAAGCTTTCCGTAACCACCGCGCCGCCCACCGCTATCACCGCGTCGGGATGCGCGGTTTTGACCGCCTTCACCGTTTCGCGCATCGAATCAAGCGTCGTCGTCATGAGAGCGGAAAGCCCTACGACGCGCGGCTTGTATTTATCAAACGCGGTCATAACCTCTTCCGTACCGACGTTTTTCCCTAAGTCGATGATCCTGAACCCGTAGTTTCCCAAAACGGCTTTCACTATGTTTTTGCCTATGTCGTGAACGTCTCCCTTGACGGTCAGAATCAGCATGGGTATGC
>JAITEJ010000020.1 GCA_031282095.1 Clostridiales bacterium | reverse complement strand
TTTATGCCAAATGCGCGTAACAGGCGTTTATGAGCGCGCTCGCGCCTACCCGGTCGGCTCCGGCGCCTATAAAAGCTTGCGCGGCTTCCAATGTCCTTATGCCTCCCGCCGCCTTGATCTTTACGTGCGCGTCTAAATGTCTTTTAAAAAGCTCCACGTCGGAGAGAGCGGCCCCTCCCGCCCCGAAACCTGTTGACGTTTTGATAAAATCCGCTCCGGAGTCGGAGACAATTTTGCACATCTCGATTTTCTCGGCGTCCGTCAATAAACAAGTTTCGATTATCACTTTTAATATCTTATTTCCGCATATGCGTTTTAAAAGAGATAATTCGTTTAAAATTCGGATATACGAACCGTCTTTCACGTCGCCTATGTTGATTACGACGTCAATTTCATCCGCGCCGTCCGAAATTGCGGCTTCCGTTTCCGCCGCCTTTACCGAGGCGACCGAATAGCCGTTCGGGAATCCGACGACGGTGCAAACGGGAATTTTACCGTACGGTTTCACGAGGTCGCGCTCAATTTGGCTTAGGCCTAATATTTCATCCGCGGAACCGTTTAAATAAAAATCGGCTTTACCGAATACGTCGCCCAAATCTTCGGCGTTACTGCCCGTATATTCCGCCGCGTTGCCTTTTACGACCTCGGCGGCATATGCGGCGGCGCGCGCGGCGAACGACGGCGGTATGCAGACGGACGCGGTGCGGAATTCCGTCGCCTCTACGATAAGCTTCTTTATCCGCTCCCACGTCGCGTCGGGAGCCAGCAGCGTGTGGTCGCATTTGCTTAATATTACTTGTTTGTCCATTCCTTAATTTATCCCCGTTCCGAATTTTAACTTAATGCCGCGCCCATTCGACGTATTAAAAACTTACACGCTTTTACAATTCCGGCGCATACCCGTTTTAATAGGTCGTTGCACAAAATTCCCGGACGTCCTTGCGATTTCTCAAATTCCGGCGCGCACCCGTCTTGGCAGGGCTGCAACCGCAGATCAGGTCTCTACCCTTGATGATTGCAGGGCAGCGCAACGGCGTCTCGGCAAGGCTTTGCACGCAGTATCAGCGCGCCCGTATTAAATAACGCGAACCGGCGTCTCACGGAACACGCGCGAGCATTTGCACGCAGTATCAGCGCACACGGATTGAATAACACGGCTACCGCCAGGCAGATCTTTACCCGCAGGTTAGGTCGGTATCCGTTACTTTCCGTTTTATAATGTCTGCTATTTTATCCGCTTTCAATACACTTACGTCTTTAAGTTTCTTTTTCACCCTATTTCATCCTATTTTAAAAGTCTACTACGCTTTCATGCCGCAGTCAACAAATATTTAATAAGGAGTGCGCGGATAAAAACACCGAAACGCATCAATACAGATTTTCAGGAATATTGAATTAAGGCGCCGCATACGAACAAAAATCCGGCGGATGATAAAAATTCAATTTTTTTGTAGAATTTTTCATTGATTTTCATTAGTTCTATGAAAAAAGACACAATATTTAAAAATTTGATGTATTTAAAAGTTTTGCTTGAAATATTTTAATTTGTGTGATATGATATTAGTACGTTTGATAAACCAAATTTTAAAGGAGGCGCAGTGTTTATGGATATTGTTACCAAAGCAAGGATTAACCTGTTTGCGGTTCTTCGGAACTTGCAGGAGCTTTGCACCTTGGACAAGGTATCGCAAGAGGCTATCAAGGACGCAAATTTATCGGTGGGATTCAAGGTTCCTTCCGTCGGAGAGGCGACGCTTGTGTTTAAAGACGGGAAGTGTACGTTCAGAAAGGGTGACAGCAAGTCGTCGCTGAAGCTCATTTTCGCCTCGGCAGAGCATTTCAATAAGCTCATAGACGGAGGAAAGACCATTCCCATTTTTTTCAATGTTTTTCAAGTAGGATTTTTGCTTAAAACCTTTATGACGCTCGCGGACAGACTGTCATATTATTTACAGCCCGAAAAAACCCCCGAATTTAAAGATCAGCCGGAGAAACTCGAGGCGCTTCTTAAGGATGCCGAGTATTTTAACATAAGCACTACGCTTACTGCGTACACCGCGTTTTTCGCGCTCTGCGAGGTCGGCAACAGCGATCCGATCGGCAGACTTACCGCGGCGCGCATTCCTGACGGAATCATCAATTGCACCGTCAACGGCGGTCCCGCGCTGAATATAGCAGTAAATAAGGGGCAAATGACGGCGTCTATGGGCGCGTCGGAAAATTGGCGCGCTTCCATGGAGTTCGCGGATATGCAATTCGCCTCTGATATTTTAAGAGGAAAAACCGACACGTTCACGGGAATGGGAACCGGTCAGTTTTTGATAAAGGGTTTTGTACCCATGCTTGAAAACATGGCGAAGCTTTTGGCGCAAGTGGCGTTCTATCTTAAATAAGGAGGGAGGATTTTTACTATGGACATCAAGATTAATTCCTACACTAATAACAGAGCGCTCTACGAAAAGGCGTTAAAATACATACCGATGGGCGTTTACGGTCACCTAGGTCCGTCCGAGGGCTGCGCGATCCCCGTGAGCGCGTTTCCTCTGTTTTCGGAGAAAGCGCAAGGCAGCTATTTTTGGGACGTCGACGGCAACCGTTTTATCGATTATATGTGCGCGTACGGTCCAAACGTTCTCGGTTACAACGACCCGGACGTGGACGCGGCGGCGTTTGAACAGATGAAAAAAGGCAATTGCGTCACCAACCCCGACAAAGTGCTCGTCGATTTCGCGGAGCTCATGGTCGACACCGTCGCGATGGCGGATTGGGCGTTCTTTGCCAAAAACGGCGGCGACGTCACGCAATTCGCGGTCATGATAGCGCGCCAGGCAACCGGCAGGAAGAAGATCGTCCTGACCAAAGGCTTCTATCACGGCGTGGCTCCGTGGACGCAGAAGCTGGGCTACGGCGGCGTAATTCCGGAGGATGTCTGCAACAACCTCTACATAGACTGGAACGCGCCGGAACAGTTCGAGGCTTTGGTCAAAAAATATCCCGGTGAAATTGCCGGCTTCATTTCCACGCCGTATTTTCATCCTATATTCGAGGACAATAAACTTCCGGCCGAGGGTTATTGGCAGAAAATCAGAAAAATATGCGACGATAACGGCATAGTTCTCATTTTCGACGACATTCGCGCGGGCTTCCGCTTAAATATCGCCGGTTCGGACTATCATTACGGCGTCAAGGCGGATTTGGAGTGCTTCTGCAAGGCGATTGCCAACGGCTACAACGTGTCGGCTATCTGCGGCGTCAACTCTTTAAAGAGTACCGTGGGCGACATAATGTACACCGGCAGTTACTGGCTTTCCGCGGTGCCTTTCGCCGCGGCGATCGCGTGTATAAAGAAGATGAAGGAAACCAAAACGCAGGAAGTCATCAACGCTAAGGGCAAGAAGATGCAGGACGGCTTGGTTAAGGTCGCGAAAGCGCACGGCTTCGATTTGAGAATTACCGGCGAACCCTCGATGTGGTATATGAGACTGGGCAACGACCTTCCCTCTACGCTGTGTCATCAGGAATTCGTCGCGGAGTGCGTAAGGCGCGGAGTGTTCTTTACCAGCCACCACAACCACTTTATCAATCAAGCGTTGTCGGACGAGGATATAGAATATACGTGGGCGGTCGCCGACGAGGCTTATAAAATCGTCAAAGCGGCGCATAAGGCGGATATAGATTCCGGCAAAATCAAACTTATCTGAGAAATTAACGCGGGCGGCGGGGCTTTTGGCTTCCGCCGCCTTTAAGCGTTTTAAAAAAAGGCGCGGCTCGATCGCATATACGGTTGAACGGCGTCCGCATAAACAAATGTATAGGAGGATTAAATTATGGCTTTATCTAAACAAGAATGGCTTGAACTTGAAACCTTTGCCGCAGACCTCAGAGATTTGACGATCGATACCGTCAACTGGGCGGGGAGCGGTCACTGGGGCGGCAGTTCAAGCTGCGCGGACATCATGACTCTGATTTACCGCAAATTTGCAAACTTCGACCCGAAGAATCCGGAGGATCCCGACCGCGACAGAGTCGTCGTTTCAAAGGGACACGTCGGCATACTTTTGGCGCCTTTATTTTCAATGCTGGGGCTGATAGAAAAGGATCAGCTCAAAACTTTCAACCTGACCGGCAGCAAGTTGGGCATCCACCTTGACAGCAATAAAGTGAAAGGGCTTGACTCTTCTACGGGTTCGCTCGGTCACGGTTCTTCTCTCGCTCTCGGCATGGCGCTCGCGGGCGCGCTTAAGGGGCAGACCTTTAAGACCTTCTTGGTTTTGGGCGACGGCGAATGCGACGAAGGCTCCGTTTGGGAGGCGGCTATGGCAACCTCTCATTTCGCGAAGAAGGGCGGCAAAAACGTCATCACCATCGTAGACAGAAACCACAATATGATAGACGGCAACACCGAAGACGTAATGGCGTTGGAACCTTTCGCGGATAAGTGGAAGGCGTTCGGCTTTGAAACCTCGGTCGTCAACGGACATGACATACCCGCGCTCGCCGACGCTTTGGAAAAGGCGTATAAGGGCGAGGGCGACAAGCCGTATTGCATAATAGCAGACACCGTAAAGGGGCAAGGCGTTTCTTTCGCCGCCGGCAACTACAAGTGGCACTACGGCGCGCTTAACGAGGAAAAATATAATACGGCGAAAGCCGACCTCGCGGCTTACCGCGCGAAGAGATTGGAAAGAGTCAATAAGGAGGGCAAATAATATGGCAGGCGGAATTACCTTTACCGCGGTTGACAGCACGAAGCTTGCGACCGCCGAAATATTCGGGCGCACTATAGCGGAATTGGGAGCGGAAAATCCTAATATAGTATGTTTAAGCCCGGATCTCGCGACTTCTACCAAAATGGCGGATTTTCTCGCAAAGTACCCCGACAGATTCTACAACGTCGGAATTGCCGAACAGAACATGATAGGCATCGCGGCCGGTATGGCCAGAGCGGGGCTCGTTCCTTTCGCGTCATGCTTCTCCGTGTTCTCCTCTCTGCGCGCATTGGATCAAGTTCACACGGACGTATGCTATCAAAACGTCAATGTGAAAATCATCGGCACGCACGGCGGCACGTCCTTCGGGCAGGCGGGCTCCACCCACCACGCCATAGAGGACATAGGCGTTATCAGACCTTTGGTTAACATGACCGTAATAGTTCCCGCGGACGGCATCGAAACCGCGAATGCGGTCAGAGCGGCGGCGGCGACTTACGGTCCTTTCTATATCCGCATTAACCGCGGCTTTGACAACGTGGTCTACAGTTCCGCCGATTACGGCTTTAAGGTGGGAAAGGCGGTCGTTATGAACGAAGGCACCGACCTTACCATAATCGCATGCGGCTCCTGCGTATATCAGGCTCTGCAAGCCGCGAGTATTCTGAAAAACGACCACGGTTTGAGCATACGCGTCCTTAATATGCACACCATTAAGCCTATCGACAAGGATGCTATTATGGCGGCGGTTAAGGAAACGAGAAAAATCATTACCGTAGAGGATCACACCGTCATAGGCGGCTTGGGCAGCGCGGTCGCGGAAACCGTCGTAGAAGGCGGCAAGGCATGCGCGTTCAGAAAGCTCGGGCTTCAGGATAAGTGGTCGGCAATCGGTTTGCACGAGGATCTCATGGCAATGCACGAAATCGATGCGGAAGGCATCGTGAAAAACGTGCTTGAGGTTATGAAGATGGACTTCGAGGCCGATGAGGATTGGGGCGACGAGGTGTAAAAACCGTCGTCCGCCTGCGGATTGTCCGCGCGGGTCTGTTCGGCTTGCGCGCACTTCCCGTATAGGAGGAAAATCATGGCAAAGGAAGTTAAAATCACACAAGGTGACTTATACGCGGCGAGAATTTTCTTTTATGCCGCAATACCCCTATTGAAGGTTATTTGCGAAAGCGAACCCAAATACGGCGATAAGTTTAAAGGCAAGAGTTTCGTGTTTCAGATAAGCGCGCTCTATGACAAGGCGGACGGCGGCAAGTTTGCGACCCACTTTGTCGTGGAGGACGGCAAATGGACTACGCACGTAGGCGAAATCCACGAGTCTCCCGACGTCGAGTTAGAGTTTTCCGATTTAAAGAAGTTCATAATCTTCTTTACCGGCAAGGGTATGCCTCTGCCCAAAATCAGAGGGCTGTTAAAGTTGGGGATATTTGTTCCTATTCTGCTCGCGTTGCTCAGAATGGCGGGGCTTATGCAGGCTAAGGACAAGCCGGAAAAGCTTGAAGACCAAATCATGCTTTGCAAGCTGTATCTTTATCTGATTCCGAACGGTATGAGCCAACTGAATAAGTTGGGGCACCCCGACGTAAAGGCGGTTACATCCATCAGTCCCGACCGCGCATACGCGCTCGTTATCGAGGGCTATCCCGATCTTCGTTCATGGATCAGAATGAAGGCGGGCAAAACTATGTCGGGACGCGGCGAATACAAACGTTGCAAGCCTTTTTTGGCAATGAATTTTAAAAACCCCTCTTTGGCGCTTGATATACTTATGTCCAAAGCGGATATGGTTCAGTACATACGCGAAGAAAAGTTGTTTATCGACGGCGCGCCCGAATTCGGCGGCATCGTGGGCAATCTCATGTTCGCCGTAGCGTATTACGCGCTCGGCACCTATCTCGACGCGGAGAAATAAACGCGCGCCGCATGGGTTTTTCCGAAAGAAAAAAGCGATGAAACAAGGGCGTAACGTAAAGCTGCGTCCTTGTTTTAACTTTGCGGCGCGCAAGATTTTATTATCTGATGCGCTTGATTTTCCCACAGGTTAATATAAATAAAAGCGCGTCGTTTTTTGTTTTATTAGCGCGGGATATACGGGAGGCGGACACGGTATATATGATCGGAATATTATGGGCGGCTATGGCGTTGATACTGACAATTACCGCGTCTTTCGCGATTCGTACATATCTGAAAATGCCGCGCAGCGATACGTTATTTAACAAGGCTTCCGCGGCGTTTTCCCAAAAAAAGTTTGAGCGCGCCGCGGAGTTGTTTGCCCGCGCTCTCGCGGTAAACAGGTTCAGGCACGCGAATAAAAGCTCGTGCCTTATAAGTTTAGCTTTTATCCGCGTAGAAATGCACGACGCCGAGGGCGCGCGCTTCTATGCGGAAAGCGCCCTTTTGGAAAACCCGGACAGCGCGGCGGCAAGAGAAATTTTGGGAAAACTCTCCGAAATATAGAGAAGTTATATGTCTGTAAATATAGTAATTCTTGACGGTTATCAGGTGAACGACGGCGATTTAAGCTGGGAGGGTTTGCGGTGCTTCGGAAATCTCGCCGTCTATGACCGCACTCCGAAAGAGCTTGTCGCGGAACGCGTCGGCGGCGCGGAAATCGTGTTGACAAACAAGGTTTTCTTCACCGATGACGTGATGGGCGGCTGCAAAAATCTGAAGTTTATCGGAGTGCTCGCCACCGGCTTTGACAATATCGATGTCGCCGCGGCGGCAAGGAGAGGGGTAACCGTATGCAACGTGCCGGGTTATTCCACGCCGAGCGTGGCGCAAGCCGTATTTGCTTTATTGTTGGAAATCGTTTGTAAAACGTCGCTGCATTCCGAATCGGTGCTTCGCGGCGACTGGACCAAGGCTCCCGACTACTGTTACCGCCTTGCGCCGATAATCGAGCTTGCAGGTAAAACCATGGGGCTGATAGGTTACGGCAAGATAGGCGCGGCGACGGCGAAAATTGCCGAGGCGTTCGGTATGCGTGTAATTTATCAAACGCCTTCCAAAAACGGTTCTGTACCGTTGGAGGATCTGTTGGCGCAATCCGACGTGGTGTCGTTGCACTGTCCGCTGACGGCGGTAAACAAGGGTATGTTCGGTAAAGACGCGTTCGCAAAAATGAAAAAAAGCGCGATTTTTATAAATACCGCGCGCGGCGGGCTTGTAGACGACAAAGCGTTGGCGGACGCTCTTAACGACGGCGTAATCGCCGCCGCGGGCGTGGACGTCGTGTCCGTCGAACCTATGCTTGACGAAAACCCGCTTTTATCGGCTAAAAACATAGTTATAACTCCGCATATCGCGTGGGCATCACGGGAGGCGCGGAGCAGACTGATAGATATTACGGTATCTAATCTCGCCGCGTAC
>JAITEJ010000001.1 GCA_031282095.1 Clostridiales bacterium | reverse complement strand
TGAAGAACGCCAAGCTCTGGAGTCACGAAAATCCTTATCTCTACGACCTTTATGTGACGCTTACGGACGCCGCGGGCAACGTCTTAGACGCGCGCGCGCTTAAATTCGGTTTCAGGAGCGTAGAAATCGCGCCGCTTAAGGACGGGCGCGGACCGTTTATATTGCTGAACGGTAAACCACTTAAAATAAAAGGGGTAAACCGTCACGAATTCCACCCTGAGTACGGTCATGCCGTGCCGAGAGAGCTTATAGAAAAAGATCTTTTACTTTGCAAGCGTAACAACATAACGGCAATCAGAACCAGTCATTATCCCAACAGCCCCGCGTTTTACGAACTTTGCGACCGCTACGGCATACTTGTTATGAGCGAAAACAACTTGGAAACGCACGGGCTTGCCGGCAAGATTCCGCGCGACGATCCTAAGTGGACGGAGCACGTGGTTTATAGAATGCGCAACATGGTGAACTCGCATAAAAATCACGCGTGCATAATCTTTTGGTCGTTAGGCAACGAATCGGGAGTCGGCTCGGCGTTCGCGGCGATGAAGAAGGCGACTTTAGAGATAGACGCCACCCGCCCTGTCCACTACGAGTGCGACGGCGACTTGTCGGTCAGCGATATAATGTCGGAGATGTATACCGTGCAGACCAAAATGCCGAGAATTGCCGCCAATAAAACGATAGTTCACAGCCGTGCGCTATGGGCTCCTATGGGGCATATTCTGACGCCGCGTAAATACCGCGACAAGCCGTACATAGAATGCGAATATTCCCACGCCATGGGCAACAGCCTGGGCAATTTTGCCGATTACTGGCGGGATTTTAAACGCTATGACCGTCTGTCGGGCGGTTATATATGGGATTTTGCCGACCAATCTATAAAGCGCGTGACGAAGTCGGGCGTTACCGAATGGACGTACGGCGGCGATTTCGGCGATCAGCCCAATGACGGCGTATTCGCGTTCAACGGAATAGTCCGCGCGGATCGTTCGCCTAATCCGGCACTTTATGAGGTCAAGAGAGTTTATCAAAACGTCGATTTCGCATTAAACGGGCAAATTCTGACAATAAGGAACAACTTTATGTTCTCGGATTTAAGCGCATACGACCTTATTTCAGAGTTTGTCGAAAACGGCAAAATTGCGAAAACGGCTAATTTAGGCGCCGTAAGCGCGCCCGCGGGCGAAGAAGTTTCCGTAACTGTGCCGTTCTCAGCCGACGCGAAGAACGGAGAGCTTTATCTGAACGTAAAACTCGTCTTACGCGAAGCCGACGCGCTTTATCCCGCCGGACACACGGCGGCCGCCGAACAGTTCGTTTTAAATGGATTCGCGGCAAAACCGGCGGGTTCGCCCAAACTCGCGGACAACCGGGAACACGAAGATAAGATAGCTATTATTTCCGGCGGTACGGCGGCGGTTTTCTCCAAAACGACCGGGGGACTGCAGCTTGTCAAAGACGGTAAATCCCTGCTCTCATCGCCGCTTCTCCCTCAATTTTGGCGCGCCACTACCAACAACGAATCCTACATTAACTTACCGAAATTCCTGTATCCGCTTTTCGGCGACCTATACTACAGAAGAACCGAACAAGAGATGAAACCGGTCGCCGCTTCGGTTAAAGACGGCGTATTATCCGTCAAATGGAAGGCTCCGCACGTACGGTTCATGACCACCGAATACTCTTTCGTCGATGGAGGTCTTATCGCGCGGCTTTCGGTAATGCCGTTGCTGTTCGGTCTGCCTCGCTACGGTTTTACCGCCGCGCTTAAGCCGGGTTACGACCGCATGAGATTTTTGGGACGCGGTCCTCACGAAAATTACTGCGATCGCAAAACCTCCGCCGATATCGGGCTTTACGAGGGCGCGCCCTCCGAATTTTTGCACGACTACCTATATCCGCAAGAAAACGGCAATCACACGGAAGTCCGCTTTTTGGAGCTGTCAGCATCGGATCAAGCCGCTCCGATCCGTTTTGACTGCGTGGATAAGCCTATGGAAATCAGCGTACATCCTTACTCTAAGGATATGCTTTACGACGCCCGGCATCTCCACGAATTAGTTACCCTTAATGAGCTCACCGTAAATTTGGACGGCGCTCAGCGCGGTGTAGGCGGCGATATTCCCGCTATGGCGGTTCTGAAACCTCAATATAAAATTCCGCCTTACAGAAACTATACGTTTAATGTGAAAATAAGCTTCTGAGCTTAATGGAAAGTGGCTTTAAATCAAAGATAAATATATCGGATTTTTTGTCGTTACGGCGATAAAAAAACCGCCGTCCGTCAGTTTAACCGCGGAGGCTGTTTTAGTCTCCGCAGGACGGCAATCCGCCGCTTAACTAGGTCGCTTATTCGTTAAACGCTTTAAATGAATGCAAAAAAAATTTGCGACCGGCAGTCTGCCGTCTTATGCCGAGGGGTAAAATTCGCGCGCGGTTTCGCAAAACCGGGCAAACATTGTTTGCGGTGTATATAACGTTTTCGCGGTAAAATTCGCGCGCGGTTTCGCAAATCCGTCGATTCATTGCCGAGTTTTAACTGCTTGATGAGAAATTCACGTGCGGGATGTTTTAGCAAACGCATACGGATTGCCGCATGAGGGCAATAATGCGCTTAAAATGAACTTAAAAGAGTCGATGTTCAACGGTCCGTTATCTCATGCCGAGGAGTAAAATATCTACAAAGCCGAGCGTAAAATGCTTTCCACGTCGGTTTTCGATAAAGTCAGGAAGCGCCCGATCGTCATGGACGGAGGAACGAGAGCGGTATGCGCGGCAAGGTAGGGGATATCTCCGGCGACGCCTCCCAGTTCGGAAATTTTTGAGCGCATACCCATGGATTTAAAAAATTCGGACAGAGCGTTTATACCTTCGAGAGCAAGCCCGTCGAGATCGTTCAAGTTTAATTCAAAGCCCCATATTTTGCAGGCAAAGCGCGCGAACCGATTGACGTCATGTTTGTATACGTAACGCATCCATGCGGGGAATATTACGGCTAAACCTTCCCCGTGCGCGACGCCGTATTTTGCGGACAGTTCATGTTCTATGCCGTGCGACGCCCAATCTCCCTCGCGTCCCGCTCCCAAAATTCCGTTGTGCGCGAGAGAGGACGCCCACATGAGGTTTGCCGCGGCTTCGTAGTCGAAATCCGACTCAAGGGCGCGGTGAGCGTTAAGGACGATCGTCTGCATTACGGATTCGCAAAGGCGGTCA
>JAITEJ010000154.1 GCA_031282095.1 Clostridiales bacterium | reverse complement strand
CTGCGCCTCGCCGCCCGAAAGGCGGTTGACGCGGCGGTGGGAGTATTTGCCCATGCCCACGCGTTCCAAAGCCCGTAAGGCGCGCTTCTTGTCGGTTCGGCGGTTTTGAATTATGTCCGAAAAAAGGACGTTTTGCAGCACGTTAAGGCTTCTGTTCAGGTTGATTTCCTGAAAGATGAAGCCGGCCGTTTTGTTGCGGAAAAAGTCATAATCGATTTCCACGCCGAGCAACCTGCCTCCCAGCCTTATCTCGCCGGAAGTCACCTTATCCATGCCTGAAATGACGTTGAGCAGCGTGGATTTCCCCGATCCCGATTTTCCCAAAATGAAAACCATTCCCTTCTCCGGGAACGTCAGCGTCACGTCATTGATGGCGACCGTCTCGGGGCCGCCGTTTTGATAAACTTTACTTACATTTTTTAAAGATAAATTGTTCATAGCGCGAGTATTATAACACTAAATAACGGGTTTATGCAACATTTTTCGTGGTGTTTTACGCAAATTTTTTTCATTTTACGGCAAATTTTTTCGGTTATTTTCATTTTTTCGACTTTTTTTTCGGTTTTTCGCGCCTTTTTTTCGGTTTTTTTCGCTTTTTCAGCGGTTTTTACACCTTTTTTACGCTTTTTTAACCCCCGCTTTTTCCATGACTTACAACCAAATAAGCGCTTTAACATATAAAAAGCAGCGCTTAAACGCCGTTTTAATCACATTTTCCAAAAAAAATCCCAAAAAATCCAAAGAAAAACCGCTCTCCCCTCCCTTTTTTCAAGTAAAACGCATTCATTTTGTTTGCAATTGAATACATTTTACGGTTATGCTGTAACTTACCGCGTTTAAAGTCCCTTTTTCGCGTATTAACCGTATTTTTCCGCCCATGCGAATGCTGCGCAAGATGAAAAATATTGTGCGAATATTGTGTTTTTTGCCGTCGGAATCCGCTCTCCGAAACGCGTCCTTTTACGCCTGAAAACGCCTTCTTTACATCTGAAAACGCCCCTTCGGCACGCGAAACCCCGCCGCTCAAAACCCGGCGGCGACGCCGCGTACGACAAAAAAATATAAAAAACGACATAAACCGCCGATGCAAAAAAAGACGAACAAACGCGAAACAAACATAATCCAAACAATGAGAATCGAACGAGAACTAAACGCAAATCGAACACAATCCTAACGAGAAGCGAACGCAAATCGAACATAATCCAAACGCGAAGCGAACATAATCCTAACGAGAAGCGAACGCGAAACGAACGCGAATCGAACACAATCCTAACGAGAATCAAACGCGAATCGAACATAATCCAAACGAGAAGCGAACGAGAACTAAACGCGAAACGAACACAAATCAGACGTAAACCAAACATGTAAATCAAGCACGAAACGAGAAACAAACTAAATACGAATCTGACGCATTGCGCACACAAACCGAACGTAAATCGGACGTATGCGAACCGAACACCAAATAAACTCAAACCAAATATAAACCATACGGAAACGATATTAAAATAAAAAGGCGGTTTCGCAATGCATGACGCATTTCGAAACCGCCTCCCCCGCGCAGACTTAAGAATACGCGGGGCGAACGAATATTTTTTTGAAACCGACAATCCCCCCCCCGTTTCCTCTTTCTGCGTTCTGTAAGCACTCCGAAAAGAACAGGCGATTTTTAATCAGTCCTTTTCCGTTTCCTCTTCCGACGCCGCATAGTCGCACTATGAGGAGCATGAACGAATTTTTTCTAACTCGAACGTTTTACCCCATCCGTTTCCTCTTCAAATGTTCCCGTAAACACCAAAGGAAGTAACGAGCGATTTTTTTTTCAATCGGAGTGTGTTTAGTCCTTATCCGTTTCCTCTTGCGACGTTCCGTAAGCGCAACCGGGGCATCCGCCGCCGCAGGGCTTTTTGCCGCCTATGTCGCAGCCGCATGAGGTTTTGCCCTTTTTTCTGCGTATCACCGCCAACACGACAGAGCCGGCTACGATCAGCGCCGCAACGACCGCGACCGCGATTTCAATTCCGTCCATAATAATAAGAGCCCCTCCTTTTATGAGATTCGCCGTCAAGCCTTAAGGCTTTAGCGGCAACGCAAACGCAAATATAAGCTATCGCTCCGACAAGCCGCGAACCTTCACGCCGACGCCGATATGAACTGCCGTTCTTTAATGACATAAGAACCTTTACGCCGACGCGGACGCCGATACGAACTGCCGTTCTTTAATGACACAAGAACCTTTACGCCAACGCAGACGCCGATATAAACTGCCGTTCTTCAATGACATAAGAACCTTTATACCAACGCAAGCATGTTTTAGCAATTATTTTCGCAGAGAGCCGCGATATGCCTTTACGGCTGCATTTTTATCCGTCAATCAGATATTTTTGTTCTGATCCGTTTCGTTTTCTCCCGCCGAACGATCTTCCGATTGTATGAAAACGGGTTTTAAACCTCTGTTTTTAAAGTTTATCACGCCTTTTTGGCGTAAAACGCTCAACGCAACCAAAATCGCCGCTATTCCCGCAAATATCAGGCTTGTCCACCAATACGTACCGATAAGATAGATTATCGCGGCGACGACGTACGCCGTCATTATCCAAAAGATTATCGCGCCCGCCGTGTGTTTCTTGCTGTTAAGCTCGCCGTTCGCCGCCGCAACCGCCGCCATGCAGGGCACGCTTAACAGGTTGAACGCCATGAACGCAAACGCCGCGGGGATTGATAACGCGGCTATCAGCACGGCTATCGGCGCGACCGCAAGCTCCTCCGTCCCCAAACCCAACGGGTCGTCAGACATGCCGGCATAAACGCCCATGGTCGCGACGACCATTTCTTTGGCGATTAAGCCCGTAAGCACCGCGACGATAAATTTCCAGCCGTCATCGCCCTGCCCGAAGCCCAAAGGCCAGAACAGCCACGCAAGCCCGCGCGATATTATGCCTATTATGCTGTCCGCGGGATCCTCAACCATTCGGAAGGTAAAGCTGAACGACGATATGAACCATATCACGATTATCGCGGCTGTTATGACCGTACCCGCTTTAATGACGTAATGCTTAAGCTTATCCCACACATGACGCACTAAATTGCGCGGATGCGGCATACGGTAAGCGGGCAGTTCCATCAAAAACGGCGGAGCTTCGCCCTTGAACGCCGTGCGGTTCAGGATTACCGCCGCCAAAACCGCGACCGCAATTCCCAAAAGGTATACGCCGTATACGACCAAATCGGCGTGCCGCCCGGCGAACAGAATCGCCCCGAACGTCACCCATATGGGCATTTTCGCGCCGCAAGACAAAAATGGCGCCAAAAATATGGTTATGCGCCGCTCCTTTTCGCCTTGCAGAGTTCTGCTCGCCATGATAGCGGGAACGCTGCACCCGAAACACATCAAAAGCGGCATAAACGCCCGTCCGGACAAGCCGAAACGGCGGAACAACCTGTCCATTACGAACGCCGCGCGCGCCATATATCCGCTGTCCTCAAGTATGGAAAGCAAGGCGAACAGGCACATTATCTGCGGAATGAAGGACAGCACCGCGAACAAACCGCCCAAAACGCCGTCCGTAACCAAACCGGTGTACCACGTGCCCTCCGGCATCGCGCCGCCGATAAGCCCGCTCAGCCAGTCGGTGAGCGCGCCCATGGCGTTTGCGAGTATCACGCCGGGGGAGTTTATCGCGTCAGTGCCGAAAATAGCGTTATCAAAGCTTCCCTCCGGTATCAACGCGCCCAAATAGAACAGATTTTCACTGAAAGTTAGATGAAATACGCCGAACATGATAAGCAGGAACAGCGGAATGCTCCAAATTTTGTGAGTAAGCACCTTGTCCGCTTTGGAACTCGGATCCAATTCCCACACGTCGCGCTTGCGCTTTAACGCCGGCGATAAATTCGCGGTTATGTAACGGTAACGCGCGTCCGCTATAAACGCCTCGTAATCAATGGATTCCGGCTCGTCCGCAATGTCCGCCGCAACATCCGCGGCGGCTCCGTCCGCTTCGTGAGGGACATGCGCTCCGTTTAATACCTTTATCTTATCTGAAATTGACGATAAAGCCTGTTTTGTGCCCTCATCCGCCTTAAACGAAACATCCGACGAACTTCCTGCGGCGGTTAAATCCGCTTTTTCGGAAATATCACCCGCCTTTAACGCTTTTACCTCAGCGAAAATCTGCGGTAAAGCCCGCCTTTCGCTTTCGTCGTCCTCCATTGCTTTCAGCGCGCGGAAAACCGCGTTATTCGCGCCGTTTTTCTCGTAAATTGCCGCCGCCTTTTTAAACAAATCCGCATTCTCACCCTCGAACAACACCGAAACAGGCTTTCTCTTGCCGTTTTCCGACGATAAAACCGCGGAATAGGTTTCCTCCATAAGCTCGCGCATTCCTCTGCCCTTCAGCGCGCTTATGCTTACAACGGGAACGCCTAACTGTTTCTTAAGCATACCGACGTCAAGAGTATCGCCGTTTTTCGCAAGTACGTCCTCCATGTTCAGCGCAACCACCACGGGGATATCCGTTTCCAACAGCTGCGTAGTCAGGTATAAGCCGCGCTCAAGGCTCGTCGCGTCCACTATGTTGATAACCGCGTCGGGACGCTCGTCCAATATGTACGCGCGTGATACGACCTCCTCCGGCGTGTACGGCGACAGCGAGTAGATCCCCGGCAAATCTAAAACGTCTATCTTAACCGGCTCGCTTTTTTTGTCTCCGTTAGGGTAAAGCTTATAAACTCCGCTCTTCTTCTCCACCGTTACGCCCGGCCAATTGCCGACGTGCGCGGTGCTGCCCGTCAGCCCGTTAAACAGAGTAGTCTTTCCGCAGTTCGGATTTCCCGCTAAGGCAACTTTCATACAAACCTCCGCGCCGCAGTCATAAACGGCATAAATAATGCGTCAGGGTCCGCCGATTCAAATTTTTTCGTTAAATTCTGCGGGGATTTCATGACAATACCTCCAACAGCACTCCGGCGGCTTCAACTTTACGGAGCGACAACTCGTAGCCGCGCAGCGTGACCTCCAAAGGGTCTCCAAACGGCGCCGCCTTGCGCATCATCACAACCGCTCCGGGCGTTACGCCCATGTCAAACAACCGACGACGGATAAGTCCTACGGCGGTTACACGCATAACCGAGCCTTTTTCTCCCGGTTTCAGTTCGTTTAAAGTCTTTTCCATACATTCTCCTAGTTTATCTTTTAAAATATATTCGGTCAACGCAAACCGCCGAACGCCGATTTGATTTATTAAAGCGCTCTCATACGGCGGGTACTGACACACGCAGAATGCTTCCGGAGCATTCTGTAACCCTCCGTCAATAACCATTCAATTATACGACTCCCGAATCACGACAGGCGCATACCGACATGCCGCTCTTGAATTACGGCAAACGCACACCAATACATTGCTCCGATCACGGTCGGCGCATACCGACATGCCGCTATAAAATTACGACAGGCGCATTCCGACGAACCGCTCCTAGTTCGCATATGCGAACCGGACGGCCTTTAAAAAAGCAAGCTTCAGCCGCCATTTTTTTGCCGCTAGGCTTATATAATATATCATTGATTTCCGACTTTGTCAAACGAAAGTTCGCATATGCGAACTAGGAATTCTCAAACTTCCCCGTACGTAGTGCGACATAAAACCGTGCCGAATGTTACTTTATTTCAACCCGCGCACCACATGTGTAATTGAGACTTAATGGGGTATCCGCAACTAATGCACGTTTGCATTTCAATTCACGCACTGCGTGCGTAATTGCGACTCCGAGGTGCCATCGTTTATTCCGCTGTCCTCGCCCATTTCAATTCACGCACTGCGTGCGTAATTGGACACATTCGACCTATCTTTAGCAAAATGAGATTAGCCGTTGG
>JAITEJ010000077.1 GCA_031282095.1 Clostridiales bacterium | reverse complement strand
TGGGACGCGCGAAAGATGTGCCGAGTAAATAAGTGTTTTCATATTTCGCCCCGGCTTTCAGCGTGGGGAAGATGTAGTCCCGCACAAATTCGGTCTTGAGATCCTCTACGTAAAGCTTGGACGCTCCCGTTTTAAGGGCCTTCTCTTCCAAACCGTCAAGCTCTCCCGTCTGCCCGACGTCGCCGGATACGGCGATAATTTCCGGGTTCTCGTAATTTTCCTTAAGCCAGGGAATGATTACGGACGTGTCCAACCCTCCCGAATAAGCCAGCACTATTTTTTTTACCGATGAGTCTTTCATAATATATCTCCGTAAGTATAATTTTGTTTAAGCGGTTTACCCGCTCCCGTTTAAGCGCGCACACCCGCCGGAAAAGCATTTTGTTCCGGGCGTCAAAAGGTACACGAAACCTTTCCATTCAAACGTACGCGCGCGGCCGAAAGGGTTTACCGACCAAATACATAACAACCGCTATGGTACTGCCGGACTCAAACATACGCGCGCGTTAGAAACGTTCCGCATTTTCCGACACTTTATGCAGACGCGCCACCGTATTCACAACGTACGCGCGCCGCCGAAACAGGGCGGTAATTGTGCCGCCCTTTTGTTAAATGCGTGCGCAACTGAAACGGTTTACTTAAGGTCTCGCGACTTTATCATAATTATATGCACCATATATTCAAAAGTCAAGCGTTTTGATGTATAAAAAATCGCAATATTTAAATATTTTCACCTAATATTGCATAAATATTAATAATATTAGCGTTTTATTCATTTCCGTGCTTTAAAGGCGCATAATCCTCCGATAATAATAATATATATAAATAATTTGCAGGCTATTGAAATACGCGCGCGCATGTGCTATATTGTAGGTAAAGATCGAGATTTGAAGCGGTTTTTAAAAACATTGAAATACGCGCGCGTATGCGCCGTATTGTAGGTGGAAAAACAAAAAAGGAATCGGACTTTCGGCGCGGAAACGTATATCTTTTTACTGACGACTCGGACGGCTTCGCCGCCGCGCTTAAAAGGACGGCGTGAACCTTGACATTGTAGGCGCGCCGTTGTTTTCAGAAGATAATTAAGAGCCCGCACCTTAGGATTTAAAGGCAATGATTGCAATCTATATAGCGTACGCACTGGCGGGGCTGATCGTATTTTATCTCTTATTCAACGTATACGCGGCGGTATACTTTATAAAAACCAAGCTTTGTTGGACGGAATACAGCGAACTGGGACCTAAGGCGCGCCCGTCCGAACAGCGTCGGAACGTCGTAGACCCCGCGAGAAAAGCGGCAATGACCGCCCTTGAAGCCTATGTTTTTGAACGCCGCAGCATAACGTCCTTCGACGGATTTACGCTGACCGCCCGGCTCTACCGTGCGGATTCAAACGCCGCCGTAAAGCGCGGTTTATCCGAGGCGGAACACTCAAGCGGAAAATACGTTTCCGGCTTCAGCGCTTACTCCTCTGACGGAACGCAATTCGGCGCGGACGCGGCAAATTCAAACGCGGGCGGCGCGGATTCGCAATCGGATTCCTCCGACGGCGAAAACGGCTCGTCCGACGGAGCGCGCGCAAAATCGGAAGGCGGGAAAGCGTCATGCGGTTTCGATTCTGCAGCTTGCCTTTTCGGCGGGGCGCGCGCAGGCGGGGAATACGGCGACGGCAAAGGAAATTCGTCCTCCGGCGTCAAGCCGCGCAAGCTTATCCTCTGCGCGCACGGCTTTTCCAGTCACGGTCCGCGGGAATTCGCCGCGATTATTCCGTTTTTTCTGTCGCAAGGCGCGGATGTTCTGATGATAGCGGAGCGCGCTCATTTTGAGAGCGGCGGCAAATACTGCGGCATGGGCATACTTGAACGCTACGATATAAAGGCGTGGGCGGAATACGCCGCGGCCGGCTTTGAAAACACGGACATACTTATTTACGGTGTATCTATGGGAGCGGCGGCCGCCGCGATGGCGTGTTCGTTGGGGTATCCGAAATCGGTCAGGGGATTGGTGTTCGACGCTGGATATACCGTGCCGTACGTCGTTTACGATCGCGCGATAAGAGATATGCTCTACCCGCTCGCGCTTCCCGGGTTGCTGCTGCCGATCATGTCCTTTCTCAATAAACGCTTCTTCGGCAAATGGGGGCTTAAAGACGCGGATTCGTCTGACGGCATAAAGGATGCGGATTTTCCTTGTCTGTTCATATGCGGCGACCGCGACGAATATATAAGGCCGGAGGTGTTTGACAAAATATATGACGCCTGTCCCGCAAAGAAGGAGCGGTTCATAGTGGAAAACGCCGAACATGTGAGCGCGTATTATCTTGACCCGCCCGCATACGAAAAGAAGATATACGACTTTTTCCGCGGAAGTTTTTTCGACTGACATAAAGCGCGCGTAACACGCTCCGTATCGGCGCATCGGTACAAAGCGGATGCGATGTCCTTCTGAGAATTACGCAGTATCCCTTATGCCCCGTGAGTTAATCTTAATATAAGGTTAGAGAATGGGGAGAAAATCGCAACATCAATTGCATAGCAAAAAAACGCTCACTTTACGGAACGGTTTTTTTACTGACGACTTTGGTAAAGACAGCGGCGACAAACAACCGAAACGGGAGGATTGCGTTATGGAAAAGGACACTGACAAAGCCGGTAAAAGCAAAAAGAAAGAAAAACCCTTCCCCGTAAAAGCTAAGGACGAAAAAGCCTTGGCGTCGGAAAAAACCGACGAAACAAAATCGGTTCGTAAAAATGCTTACGAAAAAAAGCCGTCCGTCAAATCCGCCGCAAAGACGACGCCGGCTAAACCGGCGGAATCGGCGAAAAATCCCGCTGACCAAGCGCCGTCGGTGTCGGGTGACGCCGCGATTAAACGTCCGCATTACAACGGCGGACCGCTGTACGAATATAAACCTGCGGAAAACGGCGGCATAGCGCTGACCGCATATTTGGGCGACGGCACGGCGGTCAGCGTTCCCGAATTTATAGACGGTAAGCCCGTTACCGAGTTGGAAGGTACGTTTAGGGATTTAAACTTCGTCGAGTACGTCACGGTTCCCTACGGAGTAACGGACATAGGCGCGTATACCTTCGCGAACTGCGTCGCCCTTAAAGAGGTTCTGCTTCCGCCGTCCTTACTTTACGTCGGTACGGAAGCGTTTTCTTATTGCTTGACGCTAAATTCCGTAACTATTCCCGAAAACGTCTTTTACATAGGAGACTGGGCGTTTTTACGTTGCCGCTACCTCCGCACGGTAAAACTCCCGGTCTGTCTGGAGACATTCGGAGCGGGCGTCTTTGCGGAGTGTTCCGCGCTCCTCGCGCCCGTACTGCCGGCTAAGCTGACGGCTTTAAGCGACAGTTTGTTTTCCGGATGCCGTTCAATAACAGAAATAAACATACCTGAAAACGTAACATCTATAAGCGACTACGCCTTTTACGGCTGTATCGCATTGGAAAAAATAGGCATGCCCGAAAGCATAAAAAACATAGGTAAACGCGTGTTTTCGGGATGTAAAAGCCTTGAATGGATAACTATTCCGCGCGGAGTGCGGGAAATTAAAACGGAAACCTTTTGGGGCTGTCAAAAACTGTCCTCTCTGACAATTCCTTCGAACGTAAAAAAAATAGGAGATTTTGCTTTTTCCCATTGTTGGTCGCTGTCCTCCGTGAGCATTCCCTACGGAGTAACTTCGATAGGCGGGTTTGCTTTCTCGCACTGTAAATCCCTCCTGACGCTTCTTATACCGGACAGCGTGACTTCAATAGGCGCTGAGGCGTTTTGGGGCTGTCGTCCGCTGCGCTCCGTATCCATACCCGACAGTGTGACGGATATAGGCGATTACGCCTTCGCCGGGATGCGCCGTTTCACCATCCGCTGCAATCCCAATTCATATGCCGAAACCTACGCACGTGAGCATAAAATACATTTTGAACGCATATAACCCGTCAAATTACGAGCGGGTTACGAAAAAAAGTTAATACAAACGCAATAAAATATGAAATTATCCGCAATCCCAAACCTCATTCGGAAATCTATGTTTATTAGAATAATATTTGCAGACCGCGGACGACCCGCGGGATTTGAGTTAAATACGAACGCACAAAACCGTTAAATTACGAACGGTCTAAGGGATCAAGGTTAGTCGGACGGTCTACAGGATTTGAGTTAAATACGAACGCACAAACCCATTAAAATTATTAACGGTCTAAGGGATCAAGGTTAGTCGGACGACCTGCGGGATTTGAGTTAAATACGAACGCACAAAACCGTTAAAATTACGAACGGTCTAAGGGATCAAGGTTAGTCGGACGACCCGCGGGATTTGAGTTAAATACGAACGCACAAACCCATTAAAATTATTAACGGTCTAAGGGGGCAAGGTTAGTCTCGGACGGTCTACAGGATTTGAGTTAAATACGAACGCATAAAACCGTTAAAATTACTAAAAGCCTGCGGGATTTTCAAAGTTAGGCGGAATATTTTCTGTATATAAAGAAGAAACGCGGCAAGCAACCTTTGCTTAACGCGTTTCTTAATTGTTTACGCAAGCGCCGCGCTTGCATTTATTTCACTTTAAGCAAATTGACGTAATCAGCCCATCTTGACATACCGTCCCTAAAAGATCCGTCGGGTACGTTTGTGGGAGTCGGAAGGGAATAGACGTTGATAAACGGAAATCCTTTTTCATTTTTTCCCGCCGGAACATAAATAACGTTGAGAGATTCCGTACCGTAAAAAACAGAGACACCCAACGCGGGAGGGACGCCCCCGGACATGGTGACTTCGGTAAGCGCGCGGGCGTAGGCGAAAGCTCGTCGGTCTATTCTGGTCACGGTGGCGGGGATCGTTATTTTGAGAAGATTGCCGCACTGTTTGAACGCCTCGGAGCCGATTGTATCCAACGAGGAGTTGTCGGAAAAGTTCACCTCGCTGATACCCGCCATACTGAACGCCTTGCTTCCCAATTCAACCACGCCCGCGCCGATATAGACGCTTTTCAGTCGGGTACAACTTGCGAAAGCCATATTGCCTATGAAAGTAACCGAATCGGGGATTATGAGGTCGCCGGAAATACCCGATGCATAGAATGCGTCGTGACCGATATACTCAAGCGCGCTTCCTGTAGCGAAAAACAGTTCGTCAATACCCTTAAGTTCCGCGAACGCATAGTCGCCTATCGACTTGACGGTCGAGGGAACGGACACGCGCCCCGCAATTTTGGTGCCTCTGAACGCATGCGCGCCTATACTCTCCAAAACGCTTCCTCTCGCGCCGTAGATGTTCAGACCTCCGTAAAGCGACGCGTCTCTGAACGCGCTCTCGCCTATATATTTGACCGTCACCGGAATATTCAAACTCTGTTGCTGCAAAGCCAAAGCGGAACCGACCTTATAAAAGGCGTAATCTCCGATATATTCCAACAGCGTGGCGTTATTTAAAACCGCGGATGGATCAAGTTCAGTGCAACCGCGGAAAACCTCCGCGCCGATGTAACGCAGCCCGCTGTTTGCCGGAACGGTCGCTTCTTTTAAGAAACTGTTGCCGAAAGCCTTGTCTCCTATCTCTATCGCGGCGGAAAGATTGACGCTCGATAAAGCCGCGCCGCCAAACGCGTTCGCGCCTATGTATTGCACGTTTGCCAAATTGACGGACGTCACGGCGCATTTTTTAAACGC
>JAITEJ010000179.1 GCA_031282095.1 Clostridiales bacterium | reverse complement strand
TTCAGAAGCCTTAAACGCCTCTCTAAACCATGCCTTATAACTTACGCCGCCTGTATTTCGGTATGCCGAACACATCTCCGAAAATCATCGCCGTCTCGATTGCGGAAAAATCGCGTCCTTCGACGTATTCGTCAAACGACTCGACAAATTCCTCGCATATGGGATCTTCCAACCACGACTTAAGCTCAACAAGCTGCGGTTTGCCGGCAACGGACAACCGCGATCTTATCGAAGTCCGCATATCGTCACCTTTCTTGATGCCGGGAGTCAACCTGCCCGCATTCAAAGAGGAACCTACTCCCGCCCCCAACGGAGAGCCGTGCGGATTCTTCCGCTGAATAGGCTGATTCGTGCGCACAGCCGTCTTAGGCGGGTGTCCTCCCGCACTCGGAGCGGTTTTCACACTTTTTACCGCCGCGTTAAAAAAATCGTCCGCCATATATCATCTCCGTTTCAGATAAGAGCAATACCCGCGGTTCCGCCCGCTTGCCCTGCAAGGAATTACTTCATACTGTCATGCAGCTCCACAATATGCCCGCCGCCGTCTTGTTTTCATCCGACAGGAGGAATTACTCTATGCCACACCGTAACCCGTCGGATTTTTCACCGCCGACGCTTATCCCCTTTTGACAAAAGAAATTATTCAGCATTACACCGTAATTTCGCGGAAGTTTCTCCGCCGTCGTTTTCATTTCATCCTACAGTAGAAAACGTTTATCCGCAAGTTAACGATATGCAGGCGATTATTTATCTGTCTTTGGGGACTTTTTCGAGCCTTTGCCGCCGCTGATAGCGGTTCTCATTGCCGTATCCGCAGCTATATTCTGCATCTGATAATAATCCATAACGCCCATTTTACCGGTCTTCAGCGCTTCCGCAAGCGCAAGCGGAACTTCCGCCTCCGCCTTTACTACGTACGCCTGCATTTCCTGCGTTTTGGCTCTCATTTCCTGCTCGCTGGCGACCGCCATGGCTCTGCGTTCCTCGGCTTTAGCCTGCGCAATGTGTTTATCCGCCTCGGCCTGATCCATTTGAAGCTGAGCGCCTATATTTCTGCCTACGTCCACATCCGCGATGTCGATAGAGAGAATCTCAAACGCAGTCCCGGCGTCAAGCCCCTTAGAAAGCACGGTTTTGCTGATCCTGTCGGGATTTTCCAAAACCTCCTTGTGAGACACGGCCGAGCCTATCGTGGTGACTATGCCTTCGCCAACACGCGCGATAATGGTTTCCTCTCCCGCGCCGCCGACGAGCCGCGTTATGTTTGCGCGGACGGTGACGCGCGCGCGCGCCCTAAGCTCTATGCCGTCCTTAGCTATAGCGGCGACTACGGGGGTATCGATAACCTTCGGGTTTACGGAAACCTTAACGGCGTTCAAAACGTCGCGTCCGGCAAGGTCGATAGCCTTCGCGGTTTTAAGATCAAGCGCGATATTCGCGCTGTGCGCGGAAATCAACGCGTTGACGACCTTAAGCACGTCGCCGCCCGCCATGTAATGCGTTTCAAGGTCCGCGACTTCAATGTCAAGACCAGCCTTCTTCGCGTTGATATAAGCTTCGATAAGCATTTGCATCTTGATTTTTCTCAGGCGCATACCGACCAGACGCCCCATGGAAATCCGCGCGCCCGAAACGAGCGCTCTGAACCATAGACCTACCGGCACCAAAATCAAGAAAACGATCAATATCACCGCCGCGACACCTATGATAATCCCCGCGGTCGCCCCCGCGGGAAGAACCGATAAACTATTGTAGAACATATCAAATACCTCCATATTTGTACGGACCGTTTGGACGAGCCCGTTTATCAAAAGGAACTAAATCCCCGTTTGCCTTAAAGTAAGCGTGCCGCATACGTTATTTAACTCCGCGCACGGCTATCCCGCCGCTTTCTGCGGCATTCACAAAAAATTAAATCCCCGTGTCTGCCGTCTATGCTATTCAACTCTGCGCACAACTATCCTGCCGCCTTCTACGGCGCCTACTGTTATGTCTCTCTCGGCGTCGATAAAATCGCCTTCCGTCACTACGTCGTAACGTTTGCCGTCAATAACGGCGATGCCCGCCGGACGCAACACCGTGGCGGTAACGCCGCTTTTACCCATCAAAAACATATAATCGCGAGTGCCGTCGGTTAAGCCTACGGGAACCGCGGATTTGGTTTCAATCAGCGCGGTTTTGTTCAGCCAGCCTTTTTTCAACGCGACAAAGAAAATCGCGGCTAAAATCAAAATTATAATCATCTCGAACGCAAGCATCAAAAAGAAGTGCGCCACGACATTGTCCGTGGGGTCAAGTGCGACGCGCAGTATAAGCGACGCCAATAACGCCAACAAACCGGTAACTCCAAAGCCGCCGAAGCCGGGTGTGAACAGCTCCGCGACAAGTAAAACGATACCGACTATAAGGCAGGCTATGGTAGCCGCCCCCATGCCGGTAAATAATGTTCCGACCATCTTTCATCCCTCCTTATTACCGATTAAATAAAAATCCGAGGCTTTTATCGAATCATCAGTACCGTATGTTATTCTTAAACGATGCCCGTTCCCGCATATCTGTTCCGTAACTACGAACGGCGCGAAAAACGGCATATTCAATTAGCCAAATAAGCGCGCCGCCGATACGAGTCTATAACCGCAAGGACGGCGTCGCTGTATATATGATTTACCGAACGGCGCGCCGCAACGGCTGAAATCCGTCGGTACAACGGCGTGAAATCAGCCTGATTTTGAAGAAATTACGAACACGCGCACCATAATACTATGTTTAATATTATACTATATACGGCGTCCGCATTGCAAGCGATACGAACAAAATATTTAAAAAGATCAAAATGACA
>JAITEJ010000151.1 GCA_031282095.1 Clostridiales bacterium | reverse complement strand
AGTTAACATAGAGATACCAGCGGGAGTGACGAGCATAGGCGAAGGTGCGTTCCGTGATTGCGATAGTTTAGTAAGCATAGAGATACCTGCATCTGTGACTAGCATAGGCGGAGATGCGTTCGGGTCTTGCGCTAGATTAAGAAGTGTAACAATGAACAGCGTAACGCCGCCTGGTTTAGGGATCCTTGCTTTTTATAATACTCCCGATGATATGAAGATATATGTACCGAGCGGAAGCGAGGATACATATAAGAGTGCGAGCGGGTGGAGCAGTTGTGCGAGTAAAATAACCGTAAAACCATAAGGAAAGCCATGACCGGACAAAGCGGTCAAGGCTAAGGATATCCCCCTCCGCCGGGAAGCGAGCGCGGCGAAAGGGAATATCAGACAAAGACTAAGGCTATCCCCTTCTGCCGAACAGCGAGCGCGGCGAAGCGGCGGAGGGGGGATAACAGACAAACTGACGGAAACGCTCTTCACGCCGTCCTGCCGAAAACACTTAATCGGAAAAACTCGCTGTCTTAACACGCACGGAACAAACGGTCAAATTACTTTATAGCCTTGTTCAGATATCGCCGCTGAAATATTTTCCGCTGAAACTTTGCCGTCGTCGTATTTAACTTCGACGGTTTTCTTTTTTAAACTGACGGAAACGGCTTTCACGCCGTCCAATGCGGAAACGGCTTTTATCACCGTATTTTCGCAATGTAAACACGCCATTCCTTCCACGTTAAGCTTGAGTTTTGTCATATGATTTTATCTCCTCGGTTTTAAGTTGAATTTTTCGCCGTCTTACGCCTTTTGTTTTTTTGCCGCGTTTCTTTTGAAGAACCGCAAGCGCAGAGCGTTCAGAAGGACGGAAACGGAACTGAACGACATCGCCGCCGCCGCGAATACGGGATTGAGCAGCGGCCCTCCCAAAAGATAGAGTATGCCCGCCGCCACGGGAATACCCGCCACGTTGTAGCCGAAAGCCCAGAACAGATTCTGCTTAATGTTCCGCATGGTGTTTTTACTTAAGCGTACAGCCGTCGGAACGTCGTTCAAATCGCCGCGCATCAGGACGATATCCGCCGACTCTATAGCTACGTCGGTGCCGCCGCCTATCGCTATTCCGACATCGGATTGCGCGAGCGCCGGAGCGTCGTTAATGCCGTCGCCGACCATCGCCACCTTTTTACCCTCGCTTTGTAGTTTTTTGACTTCTCTCGCCTTATCTTGCGGTAAAACCTCCGACAAAACGCGGGTGATACCCACTTGCTTGGCTATCGCTTCGGCTGTGCGTTCGTTATCGCCGGTGATCATAACGACTTCTATGCCCATCTTCCGCAAAGCCGCCACGGCTTCGCGGCTGCCCGGCTTAACAACGTCGGCTACGGCTATAATTCCCTCGAACCTTCCGTCCGCCGCCACATACATCGGAGTCTTGCCCTCTCCCGCCAGTTCATCAGATCGGTCGTCCGCGTTTCCGACGTCTACGCCTTCCGAGGTCATAAGCTTCTTGTTGCCGATCAATACCTTTTTACCGTTCACCGTCGCGGAAACGCCGAAACCCGTCACGGCGCGAAAGCCCTCGACCTTCAGAAATTCCGCGCCCTCTTTTGAGGCGGCGTTCACTACCGCCTCTCCCAACGGATGCTCGGAGCCTTTCTCCGCGGAAGCGGCAATTTGCAGAAGCGCGGCTTTATCCGTACCGTTCGCGACTATAATGTCGGTCACTTCGGGTTTTCCCTCCGTTATCGTGCCGGTTTTGTCTAAGACGGCGACGGATATTTTATGAGTGGTTTCCAAAGCCTCCCCGCCCTTTATGAGAATGCCGTTTTTGGCGCCTATCCCCGTACCTACCATAATCGCGGTAGGGGTGGCAAGCCCTAACGCGCACGGGCAAGCGATAACCAACACCGATATAAATATAGTGAGCGAGAAAACAAGCCCCCGACCGCCGATCATCCACGCCGCAAAGGCGACGACGGCGATTCCGAAAACCACGGGGACGAAATAGCCGGAAACTACGTCCGCGATTTTAGCGATAGGGGCCTTAGAACCCTGCGCGTCCTCAACAAGCCTGATTATCTGCGAGAGGGCGGTATCATCCCCGACCTTAGCCGCTTTAAACCGTATTACGCCGTTTTTATTAATGCTCGCGGCGTAAACCTTATCGCCCTCATTTTTCTCCGCCGGCATGCTTTCCCCGGTCAACATGGATTCGTCCACCAAAGTAAAACCTTCGGTGACAATGCCGTCCGCGGGGAGCTTCTCACCCGGCCGCACCAAAATTATGTCTCCGATTTCCACCTCGTCCACCGGAACCGAAACCTCAATCCCGTCCTTTATGACGGTAGCGGTTTTCGGCGCCAGATCCATAAGCTTCTTTATCGCTTCCCTTGTTTTGCCCTTGGAAACCGCTTCCAAAGACTTCCCGAGCAATATCAACGTTATTATAACGCCCGCCGTTTCAAAATAAAGGTTTTCCACGGCGGTTGCGTCGCCCAGCGCTATGCGTATCAACGAATATACGCTGTAGCCCGCCGCCGCCGTCGTGCCTACGGCGATAAGCGAATCCATATTCGGGCTGAGCTTCAAAATCGCCTTGTAGCCGACCGTGTAAAACTTATAGCCCACCGCTATCACGGGCGCGGTAAGGCATAACTGCAGTACGGCGTAGTTCAACGGATGCATATGCGGATGAAAAATCTCCGGCACGGGTACGTTCCACCACGATGCCATAGGACCCATGGCGAAGTAAAGCAAGGGCAGCGCGAACGCCGCCGAAACTGCGAATTTTATCCAAAGCAGTCGAATTTCCTTTTGCTTGCGTAATCCGTCCGCGTCATTCTTGCTTTCCGCGTCCTCTGCGCGGTATCCCGCGGCTTCTACGGCGTTTTTAAGCAGCCGCGGCTTGGTCTTTGCGGGATCGTAAGTTACGGCGGCTTTTTCGGAAGCTAAATTAACGGAAACGGACAACACTCCGTCCGTCTGTTTCAACGCCTTTTCCACTCTGACCGCGCAAGCGGCGCACGTCATGCCGATAATACTGAAAACCGCGTTCCCTGCCGCCGCTTCTTCCGCAACGCCGTAACCCGCCGCCGTAACCGCATCCCTTAACGCATCCTCGGTAACCGTATTTTCATCATAAACCACCGTCAGCTTCTCGGTGGCGAAATTAACCGCGGCACGCTCAACGCCCTCTATCCCCGCCGCCGCTTTTTCCACTCTGACCGCGCAAGCGGCGCAAGTCATGCCGATAATTTTGTATGCTTTTTCCATCTTCATTCCCTTTATTTGTTTTTAAACAACCGTTACCGAATAGTTCATGCCCATTGATTGACATCGCAGCATATACGTTCCCTTTTCGGTACGGCGTAAACTTTCCGAGTTAACCCGTCACGCTTGCAACGCCGTATCGTTATCCTCTAAGCGACCGTTACCGTACATAAACTTCATATCCGACAATTGACGCTAATATACGCCTGCACTTTTCGGTACGGCGTAAACCTTTCGGTGTTAACCCGCCACGCTTTCAACGCCGTATCGTTATCCTCTAATTAACCGTTACCGTACAATAGTTCATGCCCATTGATTGACATCGCAGCATATACGTTCTCTTTTTAGTCGGCGTAAACCTAACGGTATTAGCCTGCCCCGCTTTTAACGCAGTCTTGCTTATGCCCAGGCTGCCGTTCGCTTGGAAGCCGCCCATGCAGCCTAAATTTGACGAGGCGTTAATAGTCCACACGACTTGTGATCCCGCCTTAACCGCAATATTCGAGCTTCCGCCGCTACCGGAGTTTGTCGTTACGCGTTGTACGCCGTCGGACATAGTCGCAGCCGTGCCGCCGCCTACGGAACCCATATAAATGATGCCGCCGTAATCACCGCCAAAGCTACGACAACACCGCCGATCATAAAAGCGCGTTTTCGCCTCAACGCAAGTTCATCCGCTTTCTGCGCCGCCAAACGCTCTTCGATACCTTTCCTGCGCGCGACATTCGCTTGCGCCCGCTCCCTGTTCTTCTTACTGTTCGACATAACTCCTCTCATATGGAAAAATTGTTTTTTACGCAAGGCGGCGCGCCAACCGGTACAAACACATGAAACACTGTCAGCCCGCCCGCAACCCGTCGCCGACACGATTAGACGCAACCTTCTCATGTTTAAAATGAGCCTGAAATCGTTGACAGTATAAATCCCGCAGTCCGCCGCTGTCGTGGCGCGATCGGACGCAAGCGGAGTATAAGCATGGTTCAACGGATGCATATGCGGATGAAAAACTACGGGTTCGATGCGGATCATGCCGGGTACTGAACAGTCGTTTTCCGTCTCATTCCGTCCTTAAGGTGTGCGAAAAATATTCGGCTTCTCGGCGCGGCACAAACCAAATCCCGCGCGTTAATTTCCCTCATTAATATACACCCTAATTATAAGCGATGTAAAGTAAAATCATTAACCGTTTATTTCTCTTATGAGATAATGTCGGTTTAAAAAGCATATAAAAATCAGTTTTGATCTTCTTTTTGCCTACTTAAACCCTTTTATTCAACATAATCAAAAGTAAACTTCTCTCCGCGGTCTTTTTTCTTCTATAAACCGCGATTCGGTTATAAGCCTGTCGCTTATCGTTTAACCTCTGATTATCCCGTCAACGGTAAGCTCCGTTCAGCAAATTGTTTCGCGCCCTAAAGGGCAGCGCCGTTCACAGAACGGCGTATACACGAAATATTAAGCTTATAAACAGTGTATAAATTAATTTTAAGTTTCCCGCCGAACGGAAAAACAATTATTATATTAATTATTTAAATTTGACACTCGGCATTTGATTTATCGCGCTATTTAGGTTATAATTATATATCGTGTTTGAACTTGACTTTTCGGGATTCGATATAAACGGCAAAACGCTTGCGCTTGCCGTAAGCGGAGGGCGCGATTCTATGTCGCTCCTGCATAAATTTATCCAAATTTTCGGCGGTAAGGACTTATGCGGCGGTCTGAAAGGTTTCTTCGCGGTGAATGTGGAACACGGCATACGCGGCGCGGCGTCCGTCGCGGACTCGGAGTTTGTGGCGAACTATACCGAACGGCACGGCGTGGAATGCAAGGTTTTTTACGCAGACGTACCGTCCGAGGTTGCGTCAAGCGGCGAAACCGTAGAGGAATGCGCCCGGCGCATACGTTATGACATTTTCCGCGCCTTAGTGGAAAAAGGACTATGCGACGCCGTAGTTTTGGCGCACAACGCCGACGATCAGGCGGAAACCGTATTTATGCGCATACTGCGCGGCACGGGAATAAAGGGGCTTGCCGGAATGTGCAACGTTCGAGACGGCATTTTCCTGCGACCCATGCTGTCGGTCACGCGCAGGGAAATAGACGAGTATGTCGAAAAAGAAGACGTGCCTTACGTGGACGACGAAACTAACGCCGACGTTCGCTATATGAGAAATTTCCTGCGCTATGAGGTATTCCCCCTTATCCGGACGCGCTATCCCGATTTTGAAAAAAGCCTGCTCCGCCTGTCGGCAACCGCGGCGGGCGCATACGCGTTTGCGGAAAGCGCGGCGCCCCGTTTCGGGCGCGACGGCGAAGGCAACGTCTTTCTTCCCGTGTCCGCCTTATCGAGCGCGAACATAACCG
>JAITEJ010000009.1 GCA_031282095.1 Clostridiales bacterium | reverse complement strand
CGTGAAACCGTGGAACTGCTGAAAACACGACCGTGATTTACACCTTTTTCGGTTGCGAAAGCGCCGAACCGCGCCGGAATCGATAAACGTTTGGGCAAAGGGCTTCCGTAATGCACGGAATCGCGCAATTGTCGAACGAACGATCGTGATTTATACTCTTACGGCGGCGAAAGCGCCGAACCGCGCCGGAATTGATAAACGTTTGGGCAAAGAGCTTTCGTAATGCACGGAATCGCGCAATTGTCGAACGCATGATCGTGATTTATACTCTTACGGCGGCGAAAGCGCCGAACCGCGCCGAAACTTATTAATACCACCGGCAAAAGGCTTCTTCAATGCACGGAAACGCACATACGTGAAAGATATGTCCGCAATTTAGTATGATATGAATTGCGTGAAATGTCAAATTTAACCTATCGCCGCGAAATTCGCTTGACAACAGTCGGATTAATAAATATAATATATCAGTCAATAAACTATATTAGGCATAATCGTGCATGTCAGAAAACGTGTATGACCAAATAATCATGCGCAAGCAGAAGGAGGATATCTTATGGCAGTCCCCAAGAGAAAAACATCGAAGGCGAGAAAGCATTCGCGCTCCGCGAACTGGAAGCTGACAGCAATCAACCTTGTCGAATGTCCGCAATGTCACGAGCAAAAGCAAAGTCATCAGGTTTGCCCGAAGTGCGGTTATTACAACGGTAAGCAGGTCGTGATAAATGCCGGCGGCGAAAAATAATTGAAGGTTTAAAAGGACGGGCGCGTTTGCCCGTTTTTTTATTTTTCGGCGGCATATATCTAACTTTTTACAATGCTCAAAAGCTTCTCTTCAGCGCGGCATAAGGTATAAAACGGTAATTACTCATGAAAATAATAGTGGATTGTTTCGGCGGCGACAACGCGCCGGGGGAAATTGTAAAAGGCGCTCTCGCCGCGCTTAACCGTGACGCGGAACTCAAACTCGCGTTCTGCGGCGACAGGGACAAGATAAGGGATTTGATTAAAGACTGCGGCGAAAACGCGTTGAGCCGCATAGATATCATCCACGCGCCCTCGATAATAACGAATGAGGAAGCGCCCGCGGCGGCGGCGCGCTCTAAACGCGACAGTTCCCTGGTTAGGGGGCTCCAAACCTTGTCAGACGACGCGGACGCCGACGGATTCGTTTCGGCGGGAAGCACGGGGGCGGTTTTGGCGGCCGCGTTCATGTTTGTGGGACGTATAAAAAACATATCGCGTCCGGCTTTGGCGCCCGTACTGCCGACCGTTGACGGCGGCAGTGTCATTCTTGTAGATTGCGGCGCAAACGTAGATTGCAAGCCTCTGCATCTCGGACAATTCGCCGTGATGGGCGCGGCGTACGCCGAGGCGACGGGCACAAAAAATCCAAGGATAGGTCTGCTCAACAACGGTACGGAAGCCGGAAAAGGGAACGAGTTGACTAAAGAAGCTTACGACATCCTTAAAAATCTCGGCTTAAACTTCATCGGAAACATAGAGGGGCGCGACCTTATATCGGGGATGGTTCAGGTTGCGGTAAGCGACGGTTTTGCCGGTAACGTCGCCTTAAAAACGGCGGAGGGTATCGCTAATTCCATTTTCTCTTTGATAAAACAGGGGGTGTCCGCCGGCGGTTTGCGCGCGAAAATCGGTGCGGCTCTTTTGTTGCCCACCCTTAAAGGTCTGAAAAAGAAACTCGACTACAACGAAAACGGCGGCGCGTGTTTGTTGGGTCTGAAAAAAGTAGTAATAAAGGCGCACGGAGCGTCTAAAGCGTCGTCTGTTTGCGCATCCGTTTTGCAAGCGCGCGACATAGCCGCCGGCGGCTTAATTGAGAAAATCGAAAAAGGAATCTCCGATAAAAATCAAGGGCTGTGAAAAATGTGCGCGGCGCGTTTACGGCGTCATCCGTTCGCGTATCCGCTCCTAAGGTGCGCGAAATATCCTGTCCGCGATTTAAACGGGAAAGAAATTTTAAAACTGAATCATGGGGAAAGGCGCGCGCATTGGTTACATATGGAAGAAAATAGAATAATCGAAATAGAAAACAGAATAGGTTACGGTTTTAAAAACAAGTCTTTGCTTTGCCGCGCATTTACGCATAATTCTTACGCAAATCAATTTAAAACGGACAGCTATCAGCTGTTGGAATTTTTAGGCGACAGTATAGTGGGTTTTATCGTAGCGGAATACTTCGTCAAGCATGAGTTTAATCAAAACGGCGTTAAACGCTGCAGTGCGGGAGAGGGCGAGTGTACAAGACGAAAGTCTTTTGTGGTAAGCAATCCTTCTCTGGCTAAGGCGGTAAAAGCTATGGGATTAAACAAATATCTGTTGTTAGGAGAGGGCGAAAAAAGCGCGCGGGTGTTCGATAACGAATCCGTTTGTTCAGACCTTTTCGAGGCGCTGGCGGCGGCGATCTATCTTGACGCGAGCAACGAGGAAACGACAGAAAAGGGGCTTGCTGCCGTTCGCGGGTTTGTGCTGAGGTTTTTGGGAGAAACGGCGGAGACGGCGGCGGCGGGCGGCGGTAAAAACGACTTTAAAACCGCATTAAACGAGCTTGCGGCTAAACGCGGTTTTGAGGTGGAATACGAGTGCGTAAGGGATGCCGGTCCCGCCCACTCCAAGGAATTTGAATTCCGAGTGATTATCGGCGGCGAGGAAAAGGGTACAGGCGTCGGAAAGACCAAGCGCGAAGCGCAGCAAAACGCCGCCCGAGCCGCGTTAGACATATTTAAGCGATAAAGTCGGGAGAAAATCTGAGACCGACGAAGAGTAATCCGGCATGAAAAACAAAGTACGGCGCCTTTATATTACGGCGTTTCGGTAAATAAACTTTTATGTCGGAATAAAACCGAAACCGACGGAAAAGAAAACCTGCATGAAAAGCAACACGCGACACTCGGCGCTTCTCTATCATGGCATTTCGGTAAATAAGCTTTTATGTCGGAATAAAACCGAAACCGACGGAAAAAGAAAACCTGCATAAAAGGCAACACGCGACACTCGGCGCTTCTCTATCATGGCGTTTCGGTACAGTATTTTCTTGTGTATGGCATAAGTCCGGATCCGACAGGAAAAGGGAAATCGTCAACAAAAACAAAGCTTGAAACGCGGTACTTATCAGTTACGGCGTTTCAGTCGATTGCAAGCCCGGTTCACACCGACTTTCGTTTTTCTGACAGGTTATTATTCTGCGCCGTCGCCGTTTTCGGTTTTTTCCGCGCGGCGGGCTTTGCGCGCGGTGATCTTTCCGCAAAGCGCAGTCATCGGTTTTGTGCGCATAAATCGGGCGAAAACAGTTTTTTCGTCGAATGCGGACGGATCGGCGGCATAGCGGTTGATTTTAGGCGCAAGGTTCATCAGCTTGACGACAACGAAAATTATCGCCATCACGATGAAAATTCCCAGCATACCTTTCCAAG
>JAITEJ010000047.1 GCA_031282095.1 Clostridiales bacterium | reverse complement strand
CGGGAGACGAAAGCGGAGGGGTATTCTTCCCTCTCATCGCCGTTGCGGTCGCGGCGTGCGCCACATGGTTTTTCGATTTTCTCATTAAGAAAAAAGGACAAAAGTGGTTGGAAAGCTTTTCGTTGGCGTTCTCCATGCTTCTCGGTATGAGCGCCGTAGCCGGTGTGAACGCAATTTTGCTGTCGGTTATGTAGATGACGAAGTGCAGGTCAAATTGTCCGCGGTGCCTCGCATACTTTTCCGTATGGGCGCAGGGGCGGACGCGACGCAATTTTGCCGTCGGTTATGCCGGATGACGGAGTGCAGGCAAGGTTTTACGTCTGTGTTTTGCCTCTCGGCATAAATGCGGTTTTGCTGCCGATTATGCGGACGGATTAAAAAAGAAAGACTCTTCAAGGGGCGCGTTATGGATTATAATTTAAAACTTCACAAAACGGGTAGGATCTGGATGGGGGCGGCTATACTTATGATGGCGGCGATACCGATTTTGGCGTCCGTAATCATGAAAACAGGTCCGAACTGGCAGGCTTTGGCAATATCCTTTGCGATGCTGACGGTGGCGAATCTTCCCGTGGCGATCGGAGAGGTATTCACTTATTCGTATATGCTCGGCACTAACGGTTCCTATCTCGCGTTTGTTACGGGGAATTTGTCTAACCTGAAAATTCCGTGCGTGATAAACGCCGTTAACATAGTCGGCACTAAGGTGGGAACCGAGGAAAACGAATTGGCAAGCACCATTTCAATCGCCGTATCCGCAATAACGACCACCGTCATAATCGGAATGGGAGTTTTGTTGCTCGCAGTTACAAATGCGGGCGTAATATTTGAAAACGCATACTTAAAACCGGCTTTCGGAGTCGTGGCTTACGCGCTGTTTGGGGCGTTAGGCGGTCAGTATCTCATAAAACACCCGAAAATCGCATTATTGCCTTTTGTGATCATGACGTCGCTAGCGGTCGTTTCGGTAATTTCGGGAATAGGCGACACCGTTGTAAAACCTAGCTATTTCGTCTTTGTCGGAGTTATTTTCTGTTTCCTTAACGCCAGACGGCTCTATTATAAGACGTGCAAAGAAGAAACCGCCGCCGCGTCCGCCGCGTTACTTGCCGAACCCGCCGAACTGTCGCCGGAGAGAGTTCACGGGGATAAAACGGAAGAAAGCGGAAAATAAGGATTATATAAAACTTTCCGTAAATAAAGTATGAATATTCTTTCCGAATACGCCGCGCGCTTCTCTCGTAACGGATCCGCGGCGTTAAACGGTATGAGAACGGAAAAAGAATTATGAGAAAACTTTCCGTAAATAAAGTATGAATATTCTTCCCGAATACGCAGCGCATCGCTCTCGTAACGGGTCCGCGGCGTTAAACGGTATGAGAACGGAAAGCGGCAATAAGAATTATGAGAAAACTTTTCATAAATAAAATACGAATAATCTTTGCCGCGGTTGCGCTTATCGCTTCGGCGGCGGTTTTTGCGTCCTGTAACGAGGATAATTCGTCGGACAGCGGATCCGCCGTTATTCCCCCCGTCTCCATCAGTACGGACGAATATTGGGACGAGCTGTTCCGCGCGTCGTCGGTAACCGGGCTGAACGCTGTGGACGCGTCCGCGGATCTGTCGCTGTCCTTTGACCTCGGCTTGGAGGTTGGGATTGACGATTCGCGCGCGACGGTCGCGTTGGGGCTTATGCTTGTCATAGACCGCACTTCGCGCGGCGCGGACAGCGGCAGGAACAGTGCCCTTAAACTGTCGCTGAACGGAACCGCCGGCGGTTTTAGTTTGATCTATTTGTTTTCCGATCCGGAAAATCTCTATATAGAAACGGCGGACGGCAAATACGCGCTGCCTTTCGATACGGGCGTTAACGACGCTTTTCCCGACATGGTCGGAGGGCTTCTGAGCAATTATCCGCTCATGGACGGCAATTCGGCGCTTGACCTTATCGACCTCTATACGGCGCGTTACGGCGACGGATTCCGTTTCGTACCATCCATCGCGTATTTTCTGAAAACGTCGGGGATTTTAAAAGCGTTGGGCTTCACCGGCACCGGCAATAATTTTTTAGACGGCATTTTGAATTCACTTTTTAAAGGCGATAAAAGCTCCGAGGATTTGATAAAGGGCGCCGCCCGTAGCGGCATTCTGTGTGTCAGCGGCAGCGCGGCAGTAAAGGACGGCATCGAATATGAAATTATGTTGTCTAAATCGCTCGTTGAAATACTTACTTCGTCGCTTCCGTCCCTTAATGCCGTTACAGGCAATGCGGTTTTTAAACTGATTTTCCGCAAGGAAGCCGCCGCCGCGGGAGCGCCTATAACCTCGTTTTTCGTGACGGTGGCAATTCCCGGTTACGGTGAAAGCGGCGACCGCGAGCTGAATATTTCCTTACGGATAGGAATACCGAAAATTCGCAACGTAAACGCTACAGAATTCGACATGCTTTCGGGCGGCGCCGAGGATTACGGCGACTTCGCTTTAAATCTCAATTTCTCCGCCGAAATACCGAAAGATATGTTTAAAATAACGCTTTTCGATAAATCAAACAAGGATTACATATATAATAATTACGATCCGTACGGTAAATACACGATTTCGGGCGGCATTTCGCTTAATCTTTCCGACGTTACAAAAAGTGTAATGTCCGTCGTCCTTCAAAAAGACGGCAAGGAGTTCTGCAGCTTGATCTTTACGGCAAAATCCGATACCGATGGCGCGCTTATTCTGAAATTCGACGCTGAGGACGATGATTCCAAAAAACTGGCGCGCGTATTTGCGGATTATGTTTTGAGTTATTCGCAGTCGCCCGCGGTTGTCGCGAGGTTTATGGAGTCCCGTGAATTTGCTGTGACGGGCATAGCCTTGCGCACCGTTCTCCCGGTATGGACGGGACCCCGTGAGAGCGCGCCGCCCGACGACATACTTTCCGACCCGCGGCTTGCCGTTTCGTTGGCGACGTTTCTAGACAGACGCTTCATAAACGGTCTTATTAATGCCTTGGTCTTCAGTAAAAACGGCTTTTCTTTACAGTTACCCTCGATAGGCGGCGCCTTAGTTTCCATGCTGTATCCCGATTCGTTCACTTCTCTCGCGGATTTCTGCGGCGCGGTATACTACAACGGCAATTATTATCAGAACGGCGCGGAAACCGCCGATTTTCTCGACGCCGCAGCCGATCTTTTAAGAGGCTCGGTTTTTGCGGATTCTGATGACGACGGATGCGATTTTCTCTTTAAAATACTTTCGTCGTCTCTAGTAATCAACCTTGCTCCGGATGGAATGGTCGTAGCTTTGGGAACGGGGGATAAAACCGTTAACCTTTCACTTTCGCTGTCTTTCGGAAACCCCGTCAGTTTGCCGTACACGCCGCCGTCTGCGGGAGCCGCTGTCGTCGAAGCCCCGTTGCCTCTCATAGATTGGAGCGGGTCGGTTGTATGGTGACCGCCGCGCAAACCCCTATCTCTTCCGGAACATACTTTTTGACTTCATCATCTTTCAGAAACCCCGTAAGTCTGCGGTACTCCTTTGATCGCGTTGTCTTTCGGAAACCCCGTAGGTCTTCGTACACCTTTGCTTGCGTTGTTTTTCAGAAACCCCGTAAGTCTGCCGTACTCCTTTGCTTGCGTTGTCTTTCAGAAGCCCCGTAAGTCTGTCGTACTCCTTTGATTGAGTTGTCTTTCAGAAGCCCCGTAAGTCTGCCGTACTCCTTTGATTGAGCTGTCTTTCAGAAGTCCCATAAGTCTGTCGTACTCCTTTGATTTTATCGTTCTTTCGAGTTCCCCGCGGTAAGTCTGACGCATACGCCGCCGTCTGTGGGCGCCGCTGTCGTCGAAGTTCCGCCGCCTCTCATAGGTTGGAGCGGGTCGGCGGTACGGCAACCGCCGCGTGAAAATTTTCTTTTCTCAAACATATCTAGTCGATATGATTTGTATGTTTACTTGACAACGATTTTGGCAAGTGCTAAAATATATGTAATTTGCAACTGAAGAAGGAAAAACTATAAATGGAAAAAGATACAATATGCGTCCACGGCGGCAATAAAAACGCTTTTGACGAGCGCACCGGCGCGATAAGCGTTCCCATTTATCAAAGCGCCACATTTAAACATCCCGCGCTTAACCAAAGCACCGGCTTCGACTATTCGAGAATGCAAAATCCCACGCGTGCGGCGTTGGAACAGACCGTGGCGGTTTTGGAAGGCGGCTCCGAGGCTTTCGCGTATTCCACGGGAATGGCGGCGGTGGCAAGCCTTGCCGAGTTGTTTTCTCCGGGAGACGGGATAATTGCGTCGGAGGATCTTTACGGCGGCGTCATAAGGCTTTTTAACTGCGTTTCCAAGAAAAACGGATTGAAAATAGATTACGTAGACAGTTCGGATTTAGCCGCGGTCGAGCGCGCGATTACGCCCGATACAAAAGCGATTTTTATTGAAACGCCCACCAATCCCATGATGGAGGTCGCCGACATAACCGCGCTCGCGGAGATCGCCGCTGCACGCGGACTGTTGTTTATCGTCGATAATACCTTCCTTTCGCCGTACTTTCAGCAGCCGTTGAAGCACGGCGCGGACGTGGTAGTACACAGCGGGACGAAATTCCTGTGCGGACATAACGACACTTTGTCGGGTTTTTTGGTGGTCAAGGACTCCTCTCTCGGAGAGAAAATACGGTTTCTCTACAAGACGACGGGGGCGTGTCTTTCGCCGTTTGATTCATGGCTTATGCTGCGCGGTATAAAAACACTTGCCTTGCGCATGGAAAAACAACAGGAAAGCGCGTTTAAAATAGCCGAGTTTCTTAAAAATTCGCCGATCGTGAAAAAGGTGCTGTATGCGGGTCTGCCCGAAGCCAAAGGCTACGCCGTCATGAAAAAACAAACTACCGGTTTCGGAAGTATGATTTCTTTCGAGGTCGATTCCTCGGTTTCCGCGGAGCGTATTCTCAAAAAGGTGAAGCTCATCGCTTTTGCCGAAAGCTTGGGCGGCGCGGAAACACTCATAACCTACCCCGCCGTGCAGACGCACGCCGACATTCCCGTCGAGGAGCGTGAAAAGCGCGGAATAAACGACCGACTTCTTCGACTTTCGGTGGGCATAGAGAACGCGGACGATTTAATAGCCGACTTAAAGCAGGCGTTTGATATTGATTAAACGCCTTTTGCGGCGAAAATAAAAAATATTACAAGAAAAAAATGAGTTTTATCTGAAAGACTGTTAAAAAAATCGGAAAATTTTACGGAAAGATACGCGTTATCCGCAATATGTGATATAATAATTAATCGCAGACGAAATAAAAAAATTCCGGGAAGCCGGCACGGTAAATTCGGTTTTCCTGTTATCCGCGGAAGCGAATCCGCAGGTTCGTTTTTGCGAATAATAAAGCGGAGCACAACCTATGCTTTACGATTTTGATAAAATAACCGATCGACGGAACACCAATTCACTGAAATACGATTGCGCCGCCGAACGCGGCAGACCGGAAGGACTGTTACCCTTGTGGGTGGCGGATATGGATTTTCCCGCGCCCGCCGAGGTTACGGACGCGTTGATGAAAACCGCGGAACACGGAATCTTCGGCTATTCCGAGCCGAACCGCGGGTATTTTCCGTTGCTGAGCGCGCGCTTTAACGAATATTTCGGATGGACGCCCGAACGTGAATGGTGGATTCAAACTCCCGGCGTTGTGTTCGCGCTTGCCGAAGCGGTAAAAGCGTTTACCGAAACGGGCGACGCGGTGATTATACAGCAGCCCGTTTACTATCCCTTTGCCGAG
>JAITEJ010000002.1 GCA_031282095.1 Clostridiales bacterium | reverse complement strand
ATCCAAAACCTCTCGTATCCAACGCACGCGGTTGTCAAGTTCGGTTTCGTCGCCTAAGGTTCCCTCCTTGTATTTCCAATGCGCCGCCACGCCGTATTCTGCTATTTTGTGCATTTCGTAGGTGCGGATCTGTATTTCAAAGGTGAGGTCGAATTCCGTCATTACGGTGGTATGCAGCGACTGATAGCCGTTGAATTTAGGAACGACGATATAGTCCTTTATGCGGTCGGGAATGGGGTTCCACATGCTGTGAACCAAACCCAACATATGGTAGCAAGTGGCGGTGTCGGGGACGATAACGCGCACCGCTATGAGGTCGTATATCTGCGCGATGTCTATATCCTCATTTTTCTTCAGCTTTTTGAAAATGCTGTAGAGATGTTTGTATCTGCCGCTGACTTCTCCCTTTATGTCCGATTCCCTGAACTTCTCGTATATTTCCGCGCTGACCGACTCCAAAGCGAAACGATGCTTTTCCTTTATATCATTGACATACTCGCTTATCCGTTTGTAATCGTCAGGATAGAGATATTTCATGGCGAGGTCTTCCAACTCGCATTTAAAGAAAGAGATTCCCAAACGCCCCGCGAGTCCCGCGAAAATTTCCAATGCCTCACGTGAGGTTTCCAACTGTTTTTCCGGCGTGCGCACATCCAATGTTCTCATATTGTGCAGCTTATCCGCCAATTTGATGAATATAACGCGCATATCCTTAGCCATAGCGAAGAAAATTTTTCTGATATTTTCCGCTTTGACCGCCGCGTTGTCGTAATATTTGATACGCGAAAGTTTAGTCAGCCCTTCGACGATGGAAAGAACCTTTTCTCCGAAAATATTTTTTATGGTTTCGGGAGACGTTTCGGTATCCTCCAAAACGTCGTGCAAAAACGCCGCGATCAATGTGTAATGATCTACGCCGAAATCAAGCAGTATCTCCGCGACGGCGCAAGGATGTATAAAATAGTCCTCGCCCGAAATGCGCTTCTGCCCTCCGTGAGCATCCTTTGCAAAATCGTAAGCTTTTTTAATTTCCTCGAATTGCGCGGGATAAATTTCCCGTATGGTATCTAATAATTTTTCGCAATCCATAATGCGCGCCCCCTACGGCGGAGACCGTCGTTTACGCGGATTTGTCGAATCCGCATTTTTTATGTTTTCTGTGATTAAATGTCACATTGTTTTCAATGTTTGAATTTGACGCGGATTCTCGGTGCCGTCACCGCGAATAAAAACGCCGTCCGCTTCCGCGCCGCCGCCGGGAGCCCGCTCTTTTATCGTTGCCGTCGAGAACGAAGCCGACTCGGTCTTGACGCCTTATGTGCCGTCGCCGGAACAAAACCAACGGTACTTCTTATGACTTTCTTTATTGAAAGTGCAACCAACGCCGTATGTACCGCCGCCGGAACAAAACCAACGGTACTTCTTATGACTTTCTTTATTGAAAGCGCAACCAACGCCGTATGTACCGCCGCCGGAACAAAACCAACGGTACTTCTTATGACTTTCTTTATTGAAAGCGCAATTCCGACGCCTTATGTGCCGTCGCCGGAACAAAACCCGAGGTCTTTCTTATGACTTTCTTTATTGAAAGCGCAATTCCGACGCCCTATGTGCCGAGGAATTTCTCATGACTTTTTCATTCGTCGCGCCAAAACCCGCGAGATTCAGCCGTCGGAGTTTTCTAACTTAGGCAGATTTCTGTAGAAAGCGGATTTTTCCAACGGCGTCTTTACGGATGAAACCTTTAACTCGCCGCCGTCAAAACTTAACAGACCCATCTCGCGGAATATCGCCGCCGCCGCGTGATATTTAAAAGGCGCGTTGGGCTTGCCCTCCGCAAAGGCGCGGATCAGCCCCTCCTCGTTAACTTTTCTGCCGTCACACGCGCGGAATTGCACGAATATGCCGCGAAGCACGTCGTCGCTAGGAATTCCCAGTGCCCGCAAATAGGCGTCGTCCTTTGAAACTATGATTTCGCCGCGCGCGTCAAGCGCGATCTTGCGCAAATACGCCTCGGACGGGGGGCTTTCCAACAAGAATATCTTTTCGTAATAGCCCCATTTAAAGTAGGGCGGAGGCATAAGCGCCAGACGGTTAACGGGATCCGCGGATGCGGACGCGCAAACGGAAAGCTCCGGCATTGTCGTTTTTAACCCGTTTTGCGCGGAATCGGCGGACGCGCAAACGGAAAGTCCCTCCGATAAATAAGCGTATTCAGACAAAAAGCTTTGTTATGGACTGTCGGAAAACGCAACGTAAAGATTGCCGTTTACGGGGCGCGCGCGTTTTTTTATTTCACCGTAAATATCTTCAGTGACAATAACTTTTTCCGCCGCGCTGAGAACAGGCTGCGCGGGCGTTTTTTCGGTTTCGCCGCACGGCGCGTTTTCCGCGCCGGCGTCATCATTCGGCGTTTCAAGGCGGACTTCATCCGTTCCGCCGCCGTCAAACGAGAACGCCTTTACATAGGCGCGCGTCAAATCATAGCCTGCGTCCGTCGGCTCGGGAATAACCGCCTTTATGGTTCCCTGCGCGTAAACGTCGTTTCTGAATACGCTTCGTATCAATGAAAACTCGATTATGCATTTCCCCGAAAGCGCGGTCTCTTCGCCCGCTCTGTTAAAGCCCACCAACTCAAATTCCTTTTCGCGGTATTTTATGTGGTTCGTGACGCCTATACGATCGAATTTTAAACCGTCGCTTCTGATAAAAAGACGGGGCTTACGGTTACCGTACCCGGTCGGCTCAAGCAACTCGATTTCTCTCGCGAACTCCGCCGTAACCTCCGACGGCTTAAGTTCCGCGTCGCAAACGACATCCTCTCTTTTCAGATTGAGCGATTTCAGATACGCGTCGGCTTCCTTTTCGAAGCGCGGCAGATTCTCCGCGGCAATCGTCAACCCCGCCGCTTGAGAATGACCGCCGAAGCCCTCGAAAAGAGACGCGAATTCGCTCAGCAGCCGAAATATGTTGACGGCTTTCACGCTGCGCGCGGAGCCCTTAAGTATTCCGTTCCCTCCGTTCGCAAACAATATCGCCGGTCGGCTGAATTCCTCCGCCAAACGCGCGGCGGCGATGCCGATTACGCCGGCGTCCCATTCGGTATTGAAAAGAATGATTATCGACCTGTCCGCGACGCCCTTTTCCATGAGCATGTCCATAGCGTCGTTTATTATGCTCTCGCAACGCTCTTGACGCTCTTTGTTGTCGGCGCACAGCTCGTCCGCAAGACAGGAAAGTAAAAAATGATCGTCTGACAGAAACAAATCCACCGCTTTCGCGGCTCTGTCTATGCGTCCCGCGGCGTTAAGTCGGGGCGCGATCCTGAACGCCAAATCGTGGGCGTCGATTGCCTTAGCCGCCTTGGAAGCCGCCGCCGCGCCGCTCTGCGATCCGCCGTTCAGCAACATTTCGATGCCTTTACGCGGCCTTTTGTTTATCGCTTTCAGTCCGGCCGCCGCAAGCACGCGGTTTTCGCCCGAAAGCGGCACAATGTCCGCGACGGTGGCAATCGCCGCCAAATCTATGTATTCCAACGCCTTTTCGCGGCCTTTTACTGCTTCGATGAGTTTAAAAACCACTCCCGCGCCGCAATACTCGAAAAAGCCTTTGCGTTCAATCTTAGGGTTTACAATTATGGCGTCGGGTAAAACGCCGTGCGGCTCGTGGTGATCGGTAATTATGACATCGACGCCGACGGACTTCAGATATTCGGTTTCGGAAACTGCGGTAATACCCGTATCCACCGTTACGATGAGAGACGGCTTCAGCTTTTCCACTATGTTCTTAAGCAATCCCAAACTCATTCCGTAGCCGTCAGTATTGCGGTCGGGAATAAAAAATTTCAAACTGGGCAGCTCATCGCGGAAACAAAGCGTCAGCATAGCTATCGAACATATGCCGTCACAATCGTAATCGCCGTATATGACGACCCTCTCCCCTTTTTCCACCGCCCGGCTAAGACGTGCCGCCGCCGCCGACATACCGGCTATTTCGAATGGATTGCTCAGGAATTCCGTATCGGGGTTTAAAAACGCCTTTACCTTTTCCGGCGTATCCGCGCCGCGGTCTATAAGCATCCCGCAAAATCTCGGTGAAAGGCCGGTCGCCTTTGACAGCGCATGGGCGGCATGATCGTTATCTTTGCGTATTTCGGTATATTTTATCATAGAGTCTCTCGTCGGATTTATCGCGTTTCACCGCGCTCCGACCGTCGTAAAACCTTTATATTTCAGGTCTCGGTATTTATCATCAAGTCTCTTGCCGGATTTCTCGCGTTTCACCGCGCTCCGACCATCGTAAGGGTCTTTTTATTTATGGCAAAATGCCATTCTCTTACGGAGAGAATGGCACTGTCTATCGGTCAAGCTAACGGAGCATACAAAGCTTCGCGGAAACACGAAAAATTTATTTTTCGACCTTCCGTTTGAAGAAAGCTTGCATACTTATTTCTTAAACTTCGTATTTTTCTTGCTTTTATACGATATGTGCTTAAACTCCGGCTTTTTTTGCTTGGGCTTTTGCGCGGTGTCGGCTGATTCGTCCGACGGTTCCGCGCCGGATTTTTTTATTGAGGTGTAACCCGAGGCAGAAATATTGACATTAATCTTTTCGTCCGTATCCGCACCCGATGCTACGTATGCGGGGTTTTTCCTACGCTCGCGG
>JAITEJ010000199.1 GCA_031282095.1 Clostridiales bacterium | reverse complement strand
ATAATTGTTTGGTACCGCGGCCGTGCCCGAATAAATCTGCGCGGTCGGATACGTTCGGTCTACCGTGAAGGAATACGTCGCGGATTTATTGCCCGCTTTGTCTTTCGCGTAATATTTGTATTCCCCCTCCAACGCCGAAAGCGTGACGGGAAGAGAAACATAGAGGGAATATATTTCCGTAAGACCTAAAAGAATCGACGAGTCGGGACGGAATATGTAAATAGCCGATGCGCCGCTTAACTCGTCCGAAGCCTCGAAACGTATAGAAGACGCGTTCGTGTGCGCTCTGTCCCCAATCTTTACCGAGCCGTCGTACGCGCTTAACGCGGGCGCCGTCGCGTCTTTTGTTACCGTAACGGCGTCGCTGACGTTTCCGGCGCGGTCTTTCACATAAAAAGCGTACTCTCCCTCCGCCGTAAACGCAGCGCCCGAATCGCATTGACAATACGGACCGTTATTGATCTTATACCAATAACTCTCTATGCCGGAAAGGTCGTCCGAACCCGATACGGAAATAACCGCGCCCGCTGAGTTCGTACGGCTTCCGTCCGCCGCCGATTTGCCGTTTACAAAAACCTGAACCTGCGGCTTTATAGTGTCGAGACATATCCGGCTTTCGTAGGAATAGTCGCCCTTCGGCGTCGGGTTATAGCCCCGAAAATAATACCAACCGTCATTATTCGATGCGGAAAACATCATTCTATCGGTATGCCAATAACTGTCCCAACCTTGCGTTTCGTGCCTGATTTGCACATACGCCATGCTCGGAGAACAAATATACCCGAATGATTTATTCGTATAACTACCGTCGGGAACAATCGTATCGTAGTCGCCTGCGCACAGCCTGCCATATTCGCCTATTTCCTCGGGAACGCCCGACGAACCCGCGTTCAAGCCCGCGGGCGCCGTAAATATATCGCCGCCGTCCGAAACTTCAAGCGCTGAGGCATTCGTCGCGTACCCGGAACCGTCGGATTCCGGCTTATCACGCGTCGTACGCGCCGCAAGCGAAAATACAAGCAATCCCGCCGCCAGTATAATCAGAACGGATAACATGATAGTTTTTGTTTTGCCTTTTTTCATTTAAGTCCCTCCTCAATAAAATTATCCGTAAATTCTCTTAACTTGCCGCTCCTTACGGCTTGTTCTAATCCGATGAGTTTTTCGGTCAAATCTTTAATCTCTTTCATCTTGTCACGGTCCATAAACCCTCGCGCCGTTTTATGCGCTTCATCCAACATCTTAACCGCGTCCATATACCGCCGTCCGTCTAAAAGGCTCTGCAACCGTATACTCTCGGCGTCGTCAAGCAATCCCTCCGCGCTTAACGCCGCTAAGTTTTTGTAATGCCCTATCAGCAAATCCAGTTCGCCCTCGCGTACGGGAACCGGAGTATTCCCAATGCCGAATCCCTCCGCTTTTGAAGGCTGCGATTTTTTATTGTTGCGTTCCTTAATGTCGTAATAAATATTCTCGGCGTCGAAGTACGCGCCCTCGCGCGGCTTTTGCATAGTCTTTTCCGTCTTTAAGGAATGACAACGGAAACTCGGCGTAAATTTGCTCCTTATGGGATTGAATCCGAAACACGTCACTATCGCGTTACCCATATCGGCGGGCGAGTTGAGTTTCTGAAGCTCCGACGGGTATATAAGCGGGCGTTCCTTGACGCTCGCGTTACTGTTGACGTCGCTCGCCTTGACCGTGTTGTACCCGACGTTCCTTGTAATAACCGAATAATTACCGCACCTTTTGCTGAATTCATCTATCGTTTTTTGGTCGGTACTGCCGATAAAGACTTGAATATTGGCGTTGCTCTTGATAATCTCCGCTACCTTTTCATCGTAAACCTTGACAAGCTGCGCGTAAGACTGAACGACCAAATGAAGCCAAATATTACGGCTCCTCCCTACCGTTATCATCTGCTCTAACTTCGGAATGGGCGGAAGCTGCCCGAACTCGTCCAAAAGAAAATATACGGGGCGCGGCAAGGTTAAATCCGGCTTGCCGTTCGCCGCGCGTACAAGCTCCTTGTACGCTTGCAGGATCACCATAGCCGCCAAAGGATGACGCGTCTCCCGTTCGTCCGGTATTTGTAAGAATAACGCCGAAGGCTTGTCCGCAAGACGGCCGAAGTCTATTTCGTTCGCGCTCGTAAGCGAACATAACGATAAATCGGCAAATAGGTTTAGCTTGTCGAACAGAGTGGATAAATAACTGCCCCGCGTTTTGTCCGAGCTGTCCAACACCTGTTTAGACAGCCCCCGCGCTTGCGAAGCGTCCGACCGTCCCTTGAAATACCGCAAAAGCTCAGCGCACTCGTTTTCCGTGTTCGTCGCCGCGGCTTTGAGATTATAAAAATTGTACCGCTCTTTCGTCATTCCGAGCTCCGGGTCGCCGCTGTCCTCCAACATCGCAAGAGCTATGGCAAGTATAAAGTTCTTCGCCCCGCTTTCCCACCTCGGCTCTCTCTTGTTCAAAACCGGGCTTAAAACCGTCGCTATATCGTGCAAATCTTCGTATATTACGTCGTTTATTTCCTGACGCTTGACCGCAAACGCGTTCCGCAGCTTGTCTATGTCGCGATATTCCCTGCCTTCGAAGATATATCCGCCCGTTTCCTCGTTCGCCGCCGCTTCCGTTTCGATATTCAGCATTCGCCGATAGTTAAGGTACGCGCGCTCAAGAGGGTTCCACTTTATCGAATGAAACGGGTTTCGCAAATCCAAAACCTTTACGTCGTAACCCTTGTCGACAAGACTTTTCGCGTGTAATCGGTAAAGTTCGCCCTTCGGGTCGCTTATCAGCATAGACGCCTTTACGCCGCATTCCGCCGAAATTCGTATAACCGGGTTTATGTACGCCGTAGTCTTGCCGCTGCCTGTCGTGCCTATAATAAGTGCGTGAGCGGGTTTGGCAAGGGTAATATCGTACGTCCTTTGCCCCTGAACCGCCTTGACCGGTACGCCGTATATTTCCTTGCCGTTTAGCTCTTCGAACGCCGAATGCTCAAAGTTTTTCCGTAATTCCGCGTCGGTCTGGAACCTCGCGTTCTCTAAATTCGCCTTAAGGTCGTTGTCCCGATTATGACCCTTGATAATCCTGTTCGTCGCTTTCAGCCAATAATGCTTGTAGTAATAGACGGCGTAGATTAATAAGACCGTCGCCGCCAAAATACCCGCGTACTTGAACGTGTCGATATGCGCGAGCAGATAAACATTTAAACGCAATCGGAAGTCGTACTTTACAATGCAGTTAAAAACGTAACCGCCCGCGTAACAGGCTGTCGCCGTAACCACGGCGGCAGTCAGTATCTTAGTCAATTTCAATTTCATTTCGCGATTGCTCCTTATCCTCTTGTTTTCTGTTTTTGAATTCTTCCTCCTTTAATTTCGCCATGTATTCTCTGAAAAAATCCATAGCCTCGCGCTCCGCGTACGCGCCCATGCTTACACAATGCGTCATCAGCGCGGCGACGGATTGCTTCTTCATGCGCTTAGCCGCGCCGCGGCTTTTAACGGGCTTTACCTTGCCCTGGAATCTCAAAGCCGTATTGATTACATAATTGCCCAGCCTGCGGTACATATCCTCCGCGATTTTATCGGCGGTCAGTTCCTTGTTCCAATACCTTTTGTCCGTTTTCTGAGCCTCGAATATTTGTTTCGTCCGTTCGTCACGGGATACCGCCGCGTTTATAAGTACGTTAAAAGCGTCGTAAAGCCGTCGGTTTTGCTTAATTATTAAATCCGCAATTCCATTTATTTTCGCTCTGAGCGGCGCCATATTCTCGCTTGCGTACGAAAGTCGCCCGTCCTTAGGAAGAAGAGCGGATAACACAGCCAGCTGTTCCTGTATTTCTTTCGTCATACGCCGGCCGTGTTCGCCGCTGAAAAGAACGTCTCGCGCCAAGTCCGTTACGCGCTGCCGCGCCTCCCTTATTTCAGCCGCCGCGTCCGTCAGCCGCCGCTCGACGTCTACCTTGAAACGGGCGATAACCCTGGAGGGGATATGCCCCTCCGAGTATCGCATGTTATTTACGTCCCGCTGCGTAAACCGCATAGGCTCGTTTTCAAAAAATGAGAAATGTATGTGCTTGTGCAATGTGTTCTCATGAAGTCCCGCGTACCACGTTACGTTGTCGGGATTGAGTCCCGCGCTCTTGAAAAACCTCGGGAACTCCGTCCGCATAAGCCGAACCGCGTCCTCTTGCTCTCTTAAATATTTGTCGCCAAACTCGGTCGTGAAGGATATGTAACCGTGCCAGATCACGCTCCCCGTCTCGCGTAATTTTTGTTTCATCAGCGTTTGCCGTTGCTTCGTAAGTAGCCCGCTTTTGTCGAACACGCCGCCGCTTTTCTCGCCGTCGCCCGAATACGCAACGTAATCAATCTTGTTTTTCGAACCCTCGTCTACGTAACCTATATAACTCTTTTCGCCGTTCGCTGAGTAAAATCTCCGCTCGCGCCCGTATTTTGCCCGTTTCCGCGGCGGCAACTGTTCAATATCGTCCCAATTCGGCGCAAATCCGATTCCCATCACTACGTTCGGTACGCTCATAATAAATCAAATCGCGCTTTGAGGTTAAAGATAACGTCTCCGAAACGCGCCGGAAGGTCATCGAAAAAACCCGATTCCACGTTCGCCTTTATTACCCTTTCCCCTCCCGCAACCGCAAGTACCATGCGGTATACCGACGACAACAGCTTTTGCTGTACCTCCTGATAAAGTAATATGACCCTTAAAAATGCGCAAATATCATCATCTCTTTCTTTTACCGTTTCATTCGCCGCCGAGGTAGGCTCCTCCGCCTCTTCCTTAGCGGCGTAACCCTCGTACCCGCGCCTCAAAAGCGCCGTTAAAAATTCGTTCTTGTTGCGGTAATTCTCTTGCTCGCGCTCCATAAGCGCTCCCAGTTTTATAATGAAGTCCGAGTCGTACAGCCGCAACG
>JAITEJ010000068.1 GCA_031282095.1 Clostridiales bacterium | reverse complement strand
CGTCCGAACGAAAAAGCGGAGTATAAGCAGTAATAGGTTAATTACAGCGATAACATGAAATAACAATGACTATGCGATATGACTGCGCGCATAACAGACCGCTTTTTGCAGAGAGTTTTCGGTAATGTTTGAGGATTGCCCTATCCGTGTGTTTTTCGTTTCGTCCGAACGAAAAAGCGGAGTATAGGCAGTAATAGGTTGATTACGGCGATAACATGAAATAACAATGGCTATGCGATAACCGGTCTTTAGCACCGATACCACGCTGAATTATCCTATTCATCATTTCTTTTATTTGTTTAATACTGCAGTTTAATCCGCGCATCCGTCGTTTTGCCCGAACGCAAAAAGAAAAGGCGCGCCTGAATTCCTTAGACAGAGCTAGTATTATAAGGAAAGGCGCGTCTGATTTTCTTAAACAGAGCGAGTATTATTTAGATTCCCGACGTATATCGACACGCTTGATTTTGCCGCTAGTCGTCTTAGGCAGAGCGTCGCAAAATTCGATTATACGGGGATATTTGTACGGGGCGGTGTTTTTCTTGACATGTTCTTGAAGTTCTTTTTTGAGGGCATCGGAAGGAACGTAGCCCTTAGCAAGAACGATCGACGCCTTGACGACCTGACCGCGTACGGCATCCGGCGCGCCGGTTACGGCGCACTCCAACACCGCCGGATGCTCGACAAGCACGCTTTCCACCTCGAAAGGCCCTATCCTGTAGCCGCTGGATTTTATTATATCGTCCTTACGCCCTACAAACCAATATACGCCGTTTTTATCGCGGACGGCGAGGTCGCCGGTGTGATAATATTTTCCGCCGCGCGCATCCTGTGTGCGGTCGGGTTCGTTTTTGTAGCCGCACACCAAACCGCATTGCCCGGGCTTGTTGAGTATGACGATTTCTCCTTCGACTCCGTCGGGGACCGTCTCGTCGCAATCGTCCACGAGAGCGACGTCATAGAAAGCCGACGGTCTGCCGAGTGAACCGGAGATAGGCTCGTCGTATATGAAGTTGCCCAAGATGACGGCGGTTTCGGTTTGTCCGAAGCCCTCATAGATCTTCAACCCCGTCGCGTCCTTAAACTGCTTAAATATCTCCGCGTTTAATGCCTCGCCGGCCGTCGTGCAGTGAGACAGGGAAGAGAAATCAAACTTAGACAAGTCCTCTTTTACCAAGAAGCGATATATAGTGGGCGGCGCGCAGAAGGTTGTTATGCGGTATTTTTCTATTAAAGGCAACACGTCGGTGGGTGTGAAGCGTCCATGGTAATCGTAAGCGAAAACCGCGCTTCCCGCTATCCATTGTCCGAAGATCTTTCCCCAGCTGCTTTTCGCCCAACCGGTTTCCGCCATTGTAAAATGCAGTCCGTCATCCTCTACGCATTGCCAGAAATAGGCGTTGGAGATGAAGCATAGCGGATAGGTGTTGTTGTGCATGACCATTTTAGGCATTCCCGTAGTACCCGACGTGAAATACATGAGAATTATGTCGTCGTTATCCGGGCGTGGAAGCGTCGGCGGCAGAACGGAGCCGAACTTTTTCAGTTCATCCGTTATCACGGGAAAACCGTTCACGGGTTTGGTGTACAAAACGCCCTTTACGGAACCGCACTTCGGGAGAGCCTCGGAAATATGCTGAATTACGTCGGTTTCGGCTGTTGCGAAAAGCAGCCGTATGTCGCCGTTAAGACAGCGGTACTCCACATCCTTAGCGGTAAGAAGATGCGTCGCGGGAACGATGACCGCGCCCATTTTTAAACACGCCGCCGTCAGGATCCAGTATTCGTAGCGGCGGTTGAGCATCGACATCACATAGTCGCCTTTTTTTATACCGTAAGAAAGCAGCAGATTCACCATGCGGTTAGACAACTCGGACAGCTCCCCGAAAGTGATTATACGTTCGCCGCCCTTGTCGTCGCACCACACGAGGGCGCGCTTTTCGGGACACAGCCGCGCGTATTCGTCCACGACGTCAAATCCGAAGTTGAAACATTCCGGTATTAAAAGTTTTAAATTAGTTTTATAATCCTCATAATCGGCGAAATCAAGCCTGTTTAAATATTTACTGAGTAAGTGCATCGCCTGTCTCCGTAGTTTAACGCCGCCGTTCAAGTTTATAAGGCGCACGCATAATTATTGTGTATTTTATAATTCTATCATAACGATCGTGATTTTGGTATCTATTTAACAAAAAAATTTGCAGATTTGTCAATCGTTTTTCAGTAACGTTTCGTTAATATACTTTCGGATCCGGACAATATCGCAGACGGATGACAAATATTTTTTGGAATATACGCTCAGATCTTGCGTACGTGATATAATTATGTTAAAATAACCTAATTACTGCGTTAAAGGTGCGCGCCGCGCTCGGGGATTGGTTTTATTTTTACCGCTCGGCGAATGATAACGCCGTCGGCGGCGTTAAGGCGCGCGCCGTGCCCGAGGGATTGAGATCATGCCTAAAGAGAAGATAAGGACGTTTCGACGCGGTATTCATCCGCTGTCGCACAAAAAGCCGACGGAGAACGTGCCGTTGGGCGAGATCAGTACGCCGGAGACCGTTTACATCAATGTGGCGCAGCATTTGGGCGCGCCGGCATTGCCCGTCGTCGCGGAAGGCGACCGCGTGAAAGTCGGGACGCTTATAGCGGCGGCGAACGGTTTCGTTTCCGCGAACGTGCATTCGTCCGTGTCGGGCACCGTAAAAAAAATAGCGTCGCTTCCCGGAGCGAACGGCATTTCCGCCAAACATATCTTGATTGAAAACGACGGACTTTATGAAAGCGAGTTGCTGCCCGCGTTGGAAGATCCTTCCAAAGAGGAAATAGCGGCGCGCGTCAGGGATGCCGGTATAGTCGGCATGGGCGGGGCGTCGTTTCCCGCGCACGTAAAGCTCGCTCCCAAAAATCCCGTGGATACGCTGCTCATAAACGCCGCGGAATGCGAACCGTATATAACCTGCGATTATCGTCTATTGTTGGATTATCCCGACGATTTTTTAAAAGGCGTGGAGCTCCTGAAAAAGGCGGCGGACGCAAAGACGGCTTATATCTGCATAGAGGTGAATAAACCGGATGCGGTAAAAAAACTGCGCGGACTGTTGCGGACGGACGATATAAGGGTGGTTCCGCTAAAGGTTAAATATCCGCAGGGCGCGGAAAAACAACTTATTTATGCCGCTACAAGAAGAAAGGTTCCCTGCGGCGGACTTCCCTCGGACGTGGGAGTTATAGTATTCAACGCGCATACGGCGTATTCCGCGGCGCGCGCGGTCTGTTGCGGCGAGGCTTGCGTAAGGCGCATTATGACCGTCGCGGGAGGCGGCGTTGAAAAGGTCGGAAACTATTGGGTGCGGGTCGGCGTGCCGTATCAGCATATATACAACGAGACGCGCGGCTGCTGCGACGAGAACGCCGTTGCAAAAATTCTAAGCGGCGGTCCTATGATGGGCATAGCGCAGCCCAGTCTCAAGGCGTCAGTCGCCAAAGGCAGCTCTGCGATCCTGTTCCTCACCGAAAAGCAAACCGAGCGCGCCAAAATGACGGCTTGCATCAACTGCGCCTGCTGCGCGACCGGTTGTCCTATGAATCTCATGCCCATGCAATTTGAGGCTGCGGTAAAAAACGGAGACTTCGCGCTGGCTAAGAAGCTGGGAGTACTGAATTGTTTGGAGTGCGGCGTGTGTACTTATAATTGTCCCGCCAAACGTCCGCTGATACAGGCTATCAGGCTGGCAAAGAAAACGATCCGCGAAAATAAGCTTTAAAAATACACCGCCTTCCGTCGTTTATAAAATTAACGGCAGGCGCAATCTCATTGAACGATAAGAGTGTCCCTATGAAAAACTTGACGGTTTCAACATCTCCTCACGTATCCTCTCCCAAAACGACGAGGAGTCTGATGCTTGACGTGATAATCGCGTTATCCGCGCCGTTGCTGGCGTCGGTTATGATTTTTGGGTTTTATCCGCTGTTTTTGACATTGCTGAGCGTCGGTACGGCTGTTTTAACCGAATTTCTTATCTGTAAAATCCGCAATAAGGAAAATACGGTCGGAGACCTTTCGGCGGTCGTCACCGGCATGATCCTAGGGCTTTGCCTGCCCCCGGTGGTGCCGTTCTACGTGCCTGTGGTCGGCGCGGTTTTTGCGATAGGCGCGGTTAAAATGCTGTTCGGCGGTTTGGGGCGCAACTTCGCCAATCCCGCGGCGACGGCGAGAATTTTCCTCATGCTTTCATGGACGGGGCTTATGACCGCCTATGCCGTTCCTATAGACCTGAACGCCGGCGCGGGCGCGCTGTTCGGTTATTTTAAATACGGCGCAGCCCTTGATATTTCCGCCGTAACCACGGCTACGCCGTTGGCGTCTTACGCCGCCGCTCCCCGCGATTTGAATCTTCTCGATTTGTTTTTGGGCAAAATCGGCGGTTCGGCGGGCGAGGTCAGCGCGCTGGCCGTTTTGATCGGAGGCGTTTATTTGGGCGCGCGCCGCGTCATCGACATAAAGATCCCGCTCATTTACATAGGAACGACGGCGCTGTTTACACTGCTTTTCTACGGAAGCGTCGGTTACGTTCTGCCCGGCATTCTTTCCGGCGGCTTGCTGTTCGGCGCCGTTTACATGGCGACCGACTATTCCACGTCGCCGGACACATTTTTAGGGACCGCAATTTACGCAGTGGGTTTGGGATTGCTTACGACTCTGATCCGGAGGTTCGGAACATTGCCCGAAGGCGTTTCGCTGGCTATATTGCTGATGAACGTCGTCACGCCGCTTTTGGATAAGTATATTCACCCGAAACCTTTCGGTTACGTAAAGCCGGTTAAGGTGAAAAGGGATAAAAACGCGGAAAATGTCTGATTAACATCTGTTAAAACGAAATGCCGTGAAAAGGCGGGGTAATTATGACGGAAACTGAAACTGTAAAAAATAAAGGTTTGAGCGCAGATACGCGCGGCATACTGAAGATAATCATAGTGCTTGCGTTGACGGCGCTGACGGCGGGCTTACTGCTCGGAGCGGTGCATTCGTTTACCGAGGTCGACGAAAACGCCGTCATACTGTCCAAACTGACCGAGGTTTTTCCGGGGCGTACGTTCACCGAGGAGCCCGGACTCGTCTTTAACGATACCGCGGTCAAAGACGGAAGCGTCGAAAAGACTTTCAAGTCTGCGGACGGCGCTTATGTTTATCTCGCGGCGGGAAAGGGCTACGGCGGAAACATTTCGCTGTTTATCCTCGTCGAGGAAAACAAAATAGGCAAAATAGAAGTCTACAAGGCTTCCGAAACTCCGGGCTTGGGCGATAAGGTGCTGAAAAAAGGGACTTTCGCGGCAAAGTTCGTCGGTATAGATATATCTGAGATAACCAAATTCACACTGTCGGGCGGTGAAAACGCCGCGGAGGGCAGAGTGGCGGGAATCGCGGGTTCCACTTATACGTCGAACGGCGTACTCCGTGCGGTAAACGCGGTCGTCTATTGCCACAACAAAATCATCGGTACGGAGGCGGCGCAATGAAGGTTAATGTTTCTGAAAAGCTTGATACGCTGACAAACGGCGTCATAAAGTCGAATCCCGTATTTCGTTTGGTTTTGGGGACTTGCCCTACGCTCGCGCTTACGACGGGCGCGATGAACGGCGTTTACATGGGATTGAGCACTACGTTTTGTCTGCTTTTTTCAAACGTAATAATATCCGCGTTGCGTAAAGTCATTCCCGCCAAGGTGCGCATTCCGTGTTACGTGGTGATAATCGCCACTCTGGTTACCATGATGCAAATGCTGATTGCGCGGTTCCTGCCCGACGTCAATGAAATTTTAGGCTTATATCTGCCGCTCATCGTCGTCAATTGCATCATTTTGGGGCGCGCCGAGGCGTATGCGTCAAGCAATACGCCGGGCAACGCCGCATTGGACGCGATAGGCATGGGCGCGGGTTTTACGTTAAGTCTTACCTTAATGGGAATGGTTCGCGAGTTTATCGGCGCGGGCGCACTGTTCGGCGTCGAGCTTGGCGGTATGCCCGAAGGCGCTATGACTATCTTCATCCTTCCCGCCGGAGGCTTCATGGTTTACGGCTTCATGATGGCGGCGTTTAACGGTTTGTATTCACGTTATGAAAACCGCAAAGCGGTGCGGGAGCGTTTGCAGCGACAGGAACGAAACGACACCGCGGGCTGTCATAACGTATAAAGGGAAAGAAACTGTAAGGCGGGCCGTGAGCGTAAGCGTAAACCGCGGCGAAACGGCGGGAATGACGTCCGACGGCAGTCAAAACGGCGGATTCGGTATAATCCGGTGAAGGGAACGATCGGCGTTCGTTTAAAGAGAACCGAACGGACGCAACTTTAATGCAAACCGCGGCTTTTCAGTGTTCTTATACGAAAAAATTCGTATTTCAGATAAACATATGCGCCGAAGGGCGTACGGGGACAGAAAACCATGAATTTTTCGGAATATCTGATAATAATAGTGTCGGGCATATTCGTTAACAACTTCGTGTTGTCGCAGTTTTTAGGCATATGTCCTTTCCTCGGCGTTTCCAAAAAAATCGATACCGCCGTCGGCATGGGTCTTGCCGTTATATTCGTAATGGGCGTCGCGTCGCTGTTCACCTTTATCGTGCAGAGATACGTGCTGGAACCGCTCCATATCGAATACTTGCAAACGATAGCCTTTATATTGGTCATCGCCGCGTTTGTGCAGATTGTGGAAATGGTTCTGAAAAAATTCAGCCCCGGTCTGTACGGCGCGCTCGGCGTATATCTGCCGCTTATAACCACCAACTGCGCCGTTCTAGGCGTAGCGATCGTCAACGCCGGTCAGCCGTCCTACAACGTGCTTTCGGCTTTTATAAACGGCGTATTCTCCGGAGTAGGCTTTATGCTGGCGATAGTGCTCTTAGCGGGCGTTCGCGAACGAATCGCCTCCGCCGACATCCCGAAATCGTTTCGGGGCTTTCCTATTACGTTGGCGGCCGCGGCGATTATAAGTATGGCGTTCGCGGCTTTCGCGGGCATGGTATGACCGGGAACGAGCGCGCGCGGCGCTCAATCGGCAAGCTGCCGCGTCCATGCGGCGTATATTACGTCTCGCGGAGCATAATAACCGGCGTAACCCGTTAAAAAGTTGTCGTGTTCCGTGTGTTTTGCGGAACGCGGCTCGGCTCTTTCGGTCGGCTTAACGTTAAATATAATGTTTATATAGGTATAATAAATGGGCTTA
>JAITEJ010000062.1 GCA_031282095.1 Clostridiales bacterium | reverse complement strand
GCTCGCCAACGCCAGGAAGCTCATAGACCGTATCAGGAGCGGTGAGGTTCGTTACGATTTGGTGGAGGTCATGGCTTGCTGCGGAGGCTGCGTGAGCGGCGGCGGTCAGCCGATTTCTTCCGACAGGACTGCGGCGAAGAAGCGCGCGAAGGGGCTTTACAACAGCGATAAAATGCTGCAGTTCCATATATCGTCCGAAAATCCATATCTGCAACAGATTTACGCGGAGGATTTCGGCGATCATAAGGCCCACTCCCTGTTACACACGGAATATAAAAATCGGCGGCGCATCACTCACGAGGACATAGTGTTGGTGGAATCATCCGGCAAAAAGGCGGTTTCTCTGGAAATATGTTTCGGCACAAGCTGTTTTTTACGGGGCGCGCAGACTCTTTACAGAGAAATAATGGAGTACATACGCGAAAACCGTCTGGAGGAGTCAATCGAATTCAAGGCGACTTTCTGCGGTAAGCATTGCAAAAAGGGACCCGTACTGAATGTGAACGGAAAGACGCTTGAGCATTGTACCGCGGAGAACGCGAAAACGGAGATTCAGCGGGCGCTGCAAAGGTGAGGTGATCGGTTATGCCGCGACAAACGATTTACACGATCACCGCCGGCTGTCAGGATTGTTACCGCTGCGTTCGCGAATGCCCCGTAAAAGCTATACGCATAAGCGGCGGTCAGGCGCAGGTCGAGGACGGCTTATGCATCAAATGCGGCACTTGCGTGCGTGCGTGCCCTCAACGCGCTAAAAAGGTGCGCTCCGATTTGGAGGATGCAAAGTCGCTGCTTGCAAGCGGCGTAATCGCGGCGGCAAGCGTCGCTCCGTCTTTCGCCGCCATGTTTCCCGGCGCGCTCTGCCGCCGTCTGCCGTCCGCGCTGCGTCGGCTGGGCTTTAGGTTTGCGGGCGAAACCGCCGAAGGCGCGAAGTATGTCGCGGAGCAGTCCTTTACCAAAGCGCGGACGGGCGGTATTTGCACCGCTTGTCCCGCCGTGGTAAATTATGTGGAAAAATACCGCCCCGAACACCTTGACGCTCTTATTCCCGTCGTTTCGCCTATGATCGCCCACGGAAGAATGATTAAGGACAGGCACGCGGGATGCGCGGTTGTGTTTATCGGCCCATGCGCGGCGAAAAAACATGAGATCTTACGACCCGAAAACGAGGGGGCGGTAGACGTCGCGCTGACGTTTTCGGAACTTTCGGAATGGCTGTCGTCTGAAAATATTCAGTTGGAGAATTGCTCGGAGAGCGGCTTCGACAGGTTTTACGAGATCGGCGACGCGCGGTTGTTTCCCGTTCAGGGAGGAATGCTGAAAACCGGGGGCATCTCGGACGACGGAATGCGGGCGGACGTAATGCATATAAGCGGCGCGGAAGACGTGATCGGTTTGTTCGAGAACGATCCCGGCTTCGACGGCAAACTGATTGAACCGTTATTCTGCAAGGGAGGATGCATCGGCGGACCTTGCTTCGGAGACGAAGAGTCCGTAAAAAGTCAGAGCCTGTTCAGCAGGAGGGAAAACGTCATCCGTTACGCCGCCGGCGTCGAGGAAGGAAAGGACGTGAAACCCGTCGCGCATACCGTTCGAAACCGCGCGGAATTTATCCGCGGCGATAGAAAACAGGAGGAGATTTCCGAAAATCAGATCAATAAAATTTTTGAACGCACCGGCAAAATAGAGCCGATACATCAGCTCAACTGCGGCGCCTGCGGATATAAGAGCTGCATTGAAAACGCCGTCGCGGTGGCGCGGGGCATGGCGGAACCGGAAATGTGCATTCCGTATATGCGCAGGCTTGCCAAGCAGCGTACCGACAGGATTATAGATACGACTCCGAACGGGATAGTGATTTTAGACGGCGAGCTGTGCATGATTAAAATGAATCCCGCGTTTCAGAAAATGTTTATGTGCAACAACGGCATTCTGGGGCGGCGCATTTCCTATTTGGTGAACGCCGCCGGCTTTGAAAGCCTGCAGTCGGGCGCAAAGGAGCAATACGAATCAATTCAGGTGAAATACGGAATAAAGTATCACGAAATTCTCTACGCTCTGCGCGGCGAGGATCAATACGTCGGTATTTACGCGGACATTTCCAAGGTTAAATACGACGCGGATCAGTTGGACACGATAAAGGCTCAAACACTTATGCATGCGCGGGAGTTTTTAGATTATCAGGTACGGTTCGCTCAGGAGATGGCGCATTATCTCGGCAAAAGTACCGCGAAAAGCGAGGAAATAGCCATGCGGTTAATCAATCTGTACACCGACGACGGTAAAATGCCGTGAGGGTCTTAAGTACCTTGTTTCGTCCCAAAATAAAAGGTCATACGCCGTCTGCGGGGATTGCCGCATCCGCGGGAGAACGGCGGCTGATATACTGTTTGAATATATGGGCTGTGGATGGAAAAACAGCAATGCACTCGAGCAATCCGAACGCCGGCTACGGTAAAACGCCATGAAGTTCTTCGATACCTTTCTCTGTCAAAAAAATAAAGGGGCATACGCCGTCTGCGGGGACTACTGCACATGCGAGAGAACGGCGACCGGCATGATCTATGTACTCTGCGACGGTATAGGCTCCGGAATTTATGCCAATCTATCCGCAATTAATTGCGCGGACCGTATTTTGGAGTTGGTTCGCAACGGTATGTCCGTACGGTTGGCGGGAGAAACCGTAGCCGCGTCCATGCATCGCGCCCGTAAAGAGGACATACCTTTTTCAGCCTTTTACGCCGCTATAATTTTACCGAACGGGCAGTTCACCGTTTATTCCTACGAAGTACCGAACGCGGTTTTATTGCAAGGCGAACACGCGGCCGTGTTGATTCCCCGTTATTACACGGCGGGGTTTGAGGTGATCGGCGAGGTTTCCGGCACCCTTCATACGGGAGATTCCCTGATTATGTTTTCCGACGGCGTCAGCCAGGCCGGTATGGGACGCGGTTACGGTATGGGTATAGGCTCGGACGGCGTTTCAGACTACGTTAACCGCATCTATAAGCCGGACGGCGATATTTCCGAGCTCCCCGAACGCATTGCGGAAATATGCAAAGACGCGTCGGGCGGGCGGTATGAGGACGATACCACAATCGCGCTTATTCATTGCCGCGAAGCCAAGGAATTGACGTTGCTTTCCGGTCCGCCGTCAAAACAGTCTATGGACGGCGGATATGTGTCGGAATTTCTGAATATGCCCGGTCTGAAAATAGTATGCGGCGGAACGACCACGGATATTGTCGCGCGGGAATCCGGATTAGAAGCGGAAACGCTGTCTTTGGGGAAATCTTTCGGTC
>JAITEJ010000153.1 GCA_031282095.1 Clostridiales bacterium | reverse complement strand
AAACGGCAACCGCTTTATATTTTTGCAGATTTGCCGAATAGATTACCTCCCCCATCCATAAGACAGAATCGGAAATGCCAATATAACCAACATTCATAATTTTTTTGTTACGCAGGAAGGTGCCGTCCAAATCAAAAAACAGCAATTTCTGAGTATCGGAAATAATGATTTCTTTCTTTTTAAATTGATGGAAAGTAGCCCTTCCTTTATGGTTGATTTTGTTGATTGCTGTCTAAGATTTTAAACCAAGACTAATGCTCAGTTTTTATTAATGTTATACCATGTTTTTCTATTGATCTTAATCTCTTATCATTGTTAAAAAGCTTTCAGTTGTTGTTGATCAATTTTTCCGCATATGAGCCCGTTTGCGGCTTATCGGCGATTTTTACATCGTATCAAGTGAGTAAAACCGTTTGCTCTCGGGCTTTCCGTTGTCGATTGATTTTTTCCTCTGCGCATATAATATTGTTTGCGGCTTACATACGTTTTTTTCGCCGCATCGGGGGACAAAGCCGTTTACATTCCCGCTTTCCGCCGCCGTCAGTTGACTTCGTTCTTTTCGCTTATAAGCTTGTTCGCGGCGTTGATATACGCCTTGATGGACGCTTCCAAAACGTCGGTGGAATGCCCTTTTCCCGTTCTGATATTGCCGTTTAAGTTCAGCTTGACAACCGCTTCGCCGAGCGCGTCTTTTCCCTCAGAAACGGCGTTTACGGAGTAGTCGGCGAGCGCGAAGTCATAGCCGGTTATAGAGTTTACGGCGCGGAACGCGGCGTCCACCGGCCCGTCGCCGCTCATCTTTTCGGAAATGGTTTTTCCGTCGCTGATCAGCGTTATATCCGCGGACGCGCCGCCTTTAAAGGAATTGATATCGAAATCCGCAAGCGCGTAGACGCGTTCCGAACGCCGTCTGCCCGCCTGTAGCAAAAGCGCCTCTATATCCTTTCTGGACACGGTTTTTTTCTTGTCGGCAAGTTCCTTGAAATTCTGAAAATATACCGCCAGTTGCGCGTCCTCGAAGCTGTAACCCATTTCCTCAAGAACCTCCCTGAAAGCGTGCTTGCCGCTGTGCTTGCCGAGCTGCAGTTTAGTCTGCGTCAGCCCTATGTCTTCAGGATTCATTATTTCATACGTGCTGCGCTCCGCGAGAATGCCGTGCTGATGGATGCCGGACGCGTGTACGAAAGCGTTTGCGCCTATTATAGCCTTGTTCGGCGGGACGCGTATGCCGGTTACGGCGGATACTAATTTGGAAACGTTATAAAGCTCTTTAGTGTTTATTCCGGTGTTCGCGCCGAAATACGCCGGCCGCGTTTTAATCGCCATGACGACCTCTTCCAACGCCGCGTTGCCCGCTCGTTCGCCTATGCCGTTGATCGTGCCCTCCACCTGACGCGCGCCCGCTTTGACGGCCGCCAGCGAGTTTGCCACCGCCATTCCGAGATCGTCGTGTACGTGGGCGGAAAAAGTCGCGTTCTCCGCGCCCTCAGCGTGCGTTATGACATAGGAAAACATATCGCTTATTTCCTGCGGAAGACAGTATCCCACGGTATCCGGCAGATTTATCGTGGACGCGCCTCCGGATATCGCCGTTTCCGCCGCTAATGTCAGAAAGGGCAAGGGGGTGCGGGTCGCGTCCTCAAAGGAAAATTCTATGTCCGAAAACAAGGTGCGCGCGTACGCGAGGCTTTCGGCGATAGTCGTCAACACCTTTTCCTCCGTCATGCGCAGTTTATATTGCAGATGTACCGGCGACGTTGCGATAAACAGATGAAGCCGCGGCGAAACGGCGTTTTTTAAAGAGCCGTACGCGGCGTCTATGTCGTTTTTTACGAGACGCGACAGACCCGCCACCGCGGAGTTTTTGACTAGGGCGGCTATCTCTGAAACCGCGCGGAAATCACCGGGCGATGCCGCGGGAAAACCGGCCTCGATTATGTCCGTTCCTAAGCGTTCCAAAGCTTCGGCTATATCTAGCTTTTCGTGAAGAGTCATACTGCAGCCCGGCGATTGCTCGCCGTCGCGTAACGTGGTGTCGAAAATTTTAACCTTGTCCATATTTTTTTTCTCCGTTTGTGCGCCCGCCCCGTATGCCGCCCGCGATAAGATAATCCGGGAAACTCCCGTTCGGTAATCTTTTCCGATTGTAACTTCGCTTGCGGAAACGTAAGCGGCGCGATTGTTTATCCTGCCGTAAGCCGAACGCACGTTCGGCTTGGATTTAAAAAGCCCGTCGCAATCGCAACGGGCTTTCGGATAACGGTTTATTTTTTCAATCATTTACCGATTCAAGCCTTTTGCAATTGCAAAACATTCTTCCCGCATAAAATAAGCGCGGCAAGCAACAGAATGCTGAGAATTGCGGCTAGAGATAACAAAAGACCGAACACGCTTTTAAAATCTCCCTCGGTAGTATTTTTAAGTATTTTAACAGCGCGGAAAGGATTTGTCAAACGGTTTCACACAACTTTTAAAAAACGGTTTCACACAACTTTTAAAAAACTATCAGGCGTTTGTGATATTGTCCAATGCGGGTCGTTCGTTAAATTGCCCCGCGGTTTTGCCTAAAGTTTTTAAAAACCGCCGCGCATCCAAAATTTTACGTTGTCCGCGCCGCGCCGATATATAAAATAGTTGCCACTTACGTTAAAAAGTGGTAGTATTATTAACACCTATATAATATTGTGTAAATTTTGCTTTTTCGGAGAAACCGAAAGGCTGGGGATGTGGAATCTATGAAAAAATTTGCTGTCTTAACCAGCGGCGGCGACGCGCCGGGGATGAACGCCTGCATAAGGGCGGCGGTTCGCTACGGCATTTACAGCGGCTATCAGGTTTACGGCGTGGAACGCGGATACGAGGGACTCATCAACAACGACATATACGAGCTCTATCCGCGAAGTGTTTCGGACATCGTTCAGCGCGGCGGCACTTCCATAAAAACCGCGAGAAGCCCGAAATTCAGAAAGCCGGAGGTCGTAAAGGCGGCCGTAAACAATCTCAAGGAAAGAGGCATAGACAGCCTCATTGTCATAGGCGGCGACGGCTCTTTCAGAGGTTTGAAGGATATGGTTGATCTCTGCGGCTATAACGCCGTGGGCATTCCCGGTACGATTGACAACGATCTCGCGTATACCGATTATACGTTGGGTTTCGATACCGCGGTAAACACCGTTTTGGACGCGATCAACAAGGTGCGCGATACAATGACGTCGCACGACCGCGTTATGATTATCGAGGTAATGGGCAGGGAGTGCGGAGATATAGCTCTTTACGCGGCGGTCGCGGGCGGCGCGGAATACGTCGTCGTGCCGGAGCTTCCCTTGGACACGGACGCGATAGCCGACGGTATAACGGCAAGCAATAAGCGGGGAAAGACCTCAAACATGATTTTGCTTGCCGAGGGCTGCGCCGATAAAAAGGATGAACTGATAGAAAAGATACAGGCGCGTACGCAAAAGACGGCGCACTACACCAAACTCGGGTACATTCAGCGCGGCGGCACGCCGAGTATGTTCGACAGACTGCTCGCGGCGAGAATGGCGGTGCATGCGGTGGACCTTCTTTCCAAGGGCAAGGGCGGCAGATTAGTCGGAGTATGCGATAATAAGATCATAGATAAGGACGTTTCCGAGGCGTTGGCTATGAAACGCGTTATTGACAAGAACTTGTACAGGATTTCACAAATATTGAGTTTATAATACGGTATTAAACCGATAAAGACAGCAAAAGGAGAAAAATCACATGAAAAATTTGAAAGGCGCGGCAATTTTCGGTCAAAGCGGAGGACCTACATCCGTAATTAACGGCAGCGCGGCGGGCGTGTTCACCGAGGCGTTAAAGCAGGAGCTTATCACCGGAGTATACGGCGCGGCTCACGGTATAAAGGGCATTCTCGACGAGAGGTTCTACGATATTTCCAAGGAAGACCCCGCGGAGCTGGAGCTTTTAAAATACACTCCGTCATCCGCGCTCGGCTCCGTACGTTATAAGCTGAAGGATGCGGCGAAAGACGATACCGATTATAAGAGATTGCTAGAGGTGTTCAAAAAATACGACATACGCTACTTCTTCTACAACGGCGGCAACGACTCCATGGACACCTGTAATAAGGTGAGTAAATATCTGAAAGCCGCCGGCTATGACTGCAACGTAATCGGCGTGCCTAAAACCATAGACAACGACCTCTTCGGAACCGACCATTGCCCCGGCTTCGGTTCGGCGGCGAAATATATATCCACTACGCTCATGGAACTTAATTTGGACGCCAAGGTTTACAATACCGGTTTGGTCTGCATAGTGGAAATTATGGGCAGAAACGCCGGTTGGCTGACCGCGTCCGCCGCGCTTGCGGGTTACAAGGGCTTAGGCGCGGATCTCATCTATTTGCCCGAGGTTCCTTTCAGCGTTGATAAATTCGTTGACGACGTAAAAAAGGTCTGTGAGAAAAACAATAATAAGGCTATCGTCGCGGTGTCCGAGGGCATCAAAAACTCGGACGGCAAATACGTCGGAGAGTTTATGGCGTCGTCCACCGATTTGTTCGGTCATGCGCAACTCGGCGGCGTCGGGGCGCAGTTAGGAGACATAATCAAGACGCGTTTGGGAGTTAAGGTCAGAGCTATAGAGTTCAGCCTCATGCAGCGCTGCGCGGCGCATATAGCATCCGGAACCGATGTGGAAGAATCTTTCGACGCAGGTCGCGAGGCCGTCAAATATGCGGTAAACGGCGAGACCGATCAAATGGTCGCGTTTGAAAGGACATATGACGAAAACGGCGACTATGTCTGCAAAACCAAGCTTCTTCCTCTGGCGCAAGTCGCAAATACCGAAAAGACCATTCCCGCCGATTGGATTAACGCCGACGGCACGGGGCTTACCGACGATTTTATACAGTACGCGCTCCCGCTCATTCAGGGAGAGACCAAGCTGCCCAAGGAGGACGGGCTTCCCCGCTTTGCTAAACTGAAGAAGGTTTGGGCGACCGCGAAATAACTGTATTTTCCGTCCGCAAATAAGAAAGCGCCGCAA
>JAITEJ010000080.1 GCA_031282095.1 Clostridiales bacterium | reverse complement strand
AGGTCGCGCGCAACGGCAGCGCGGGGATACACGTCAGCGGCGGGAGCCTCGCGGTCGACGATATACACATCGACGAGAACAAAAAGGGGGGAGTCGTCGTCGCCGGAGGAGCGCCTTTCGTGCGGGGCTCCGTAGTCGTTGCGGCTGTCCCTATAACGGTTGTAGCCGCGGCGGTCGTAACGGCGGTCATAATCCTCGTATTCATAGTCGCGGTCGTCGCGGCGGGAATACGTACGGCGGTCATCTTCGTAACGGCGGCGGTCATCATAACGGGAATTACGGCGGTCGTGATCGCGGTTATAGGAGTCGCGTTTGCCGTGTTTAGACGGCTTGAACATCAGTATAAAAATCAGCAACGCGGGAACTGATATGCCGGCGATTATGAGATAGCGCAAAACGTCGTCGTCTTTCAGTGATTTAGACGGAGAGTTCGTTCCCGGAACATCGCCTATAGGCTTGTTTTTATCGGTTTTTTGCTCCTCTTCAGCGATGATACGGTCTTGCGTAACCTTGTGCGCCGGAAGCGTGAACGCTGCGAACGCGGTTTCCGAAATATAAAGATACTCTTTGGTAAGGTCGTTTTTGACGAATAAAAAAGCCGCGCCGTTTATCGTATGTTTACCGAGGTAGGAAAAAGTGAGGTCGGAGCTGTTTTTAATTTCTGTTTCGGCGGCGGGCTTGAGGTTTACCGCATCGTAACCTCTGGCGGTGACCGCTGAGTTTATCCGCAGCTTAATCGACGGACTTTCGCCGTATTCGGCTACCGTGGCGTTTGCGGCGGGCGCGGCGCCTTTTAGATCGGATACGAAAACTAAGCCCGATTTGCCGCCGTATTCCACATAATAATAGGGCGCTTCCTCGTCGTCGGTCATGTCGTCGATAAGTTTGACGAAATAGCTTTCGGGCAAGGTAAATATGACGGCGGTTTTGCGGGGGGTGGCGTCGTAAAAGGGAACATTCCCGGAGTTTATTTCAATATAGTCGGATTCCTCGGCGCGCGCAACGTCTAGAACCCCCGCGTTTAAAGGATCGCTCACCGAAAACGCGCATACCGCAATTATAAGCGCGTTAAAGAAAATTATGGACGCCGTACGGCGCGTTTCGGCTACAAAGACACTTTTCATCGAATTATATTATATAACAATTATAGCGGATTGCAAGATAATAAATACCTTAAAGTTTATGTTTTAGATAAATTTATCGGGAAATTTGTTAAACCGTCTGATTTTAGTCTCTATAGCGGATTGCAAGATAATAAGTAGCTTTAAGTTTTAGATAAATTTATCGGGGAATTTGTTAAATCGCCTGATTTTAGTCTCTATAAAGGATTGCAAGATAATAAGTAGCTTTAAGTTTACGTTTTCAATAAAATTTATCAGAGGGGTCATTATCTAGCCGCGGGGAATTATTAAAAAACGGAGACGCAGCGTAAGTGAGTTTCCCGGCGGTGAGTATTGTTTAAGGGCAGGCTGATTGCCGTCAACGCGGGATATTGGAAGTAAGGGAGTTTCCCGGCGGTGAATATTGTTTAAGGGCAGGCTGATTGCCGTCAACGCGGTATATTGGAAGTAAGGGAGTTTCCCGGCGGCGCGTATTGTTTAAGGGTGCGGGAAAACATTTTCAGATAATCATATTGAATTATCAGATTTTTATTATAGATTATTTTTTTATAGTGTCAATCAAAAAATTAGATACGAAATATTATCTGGAGAAAGAGAGCGCCGCGTACGGAAAAATATTCTGCGGTCTATATCGTTTTATGACGGAAGAAAAAATATTTTCAAATAATTATATTAAATTATGACATTAAATATTGACATTGAGTATATCCGCCTCTATAATGACGGCAACACATTTGAACGAAAGACCGTTTGTAAAACGCGTCGCCGCAAGCTTCAACCGCGGCGGGGCGTTTTGTTTTGCGGACGGTTTTTTAAATCGGGAGAGGCTTATGATTAAAGAAAATTTATGGGTGGGCGCATTGCTCGCATCCTATACGTTTTTACCGAAGCTTGCCAAAAGCGTAGATAAGGCTATTAAAGCGCGCGTTAAAAGCGGATTTATGAGCCAACACCTGAATTACGGAATTTCCGCGGAGGAATTGGTCGTTTCTTTGATCGCGCTGAACGAAAGAAAGGTTCTTCTTATCAACACAAAAGTGATAGTGGACGAAATTTGCAGCAAACTGAAAACAGAGGACCTGAAGCTCCTTCGGCTGAGATATTTTGAACATAAACAGTTCAGCGATATAGCGGTAATTTTAAACTGCGCTTTGCGCACCGTGTTCAGAAGGCATGACCGCCTTTTACAGCACGCCGCTTTTGAGGCGGAGCGTTTCGGCTACGGGAAAAGCTGGTTTAACGAGAAATGCGCCGAGGATTCTTTCTTCGCCGCCCTATTGGACAGACTTGGGCGTACGGACAGGATAGACGAAGAGGAAAGAGAGAGAAATGATGAGGTAAGCGGAAAAAGGACGGAAAAAGAGTTGTGCGGCTCTTGTTAAAGAGTTCGATTGCACGCGTTTCGGTACGGCGGTATTTATAAGGTGTAAGAAGGTGCGGACGGCGTACAAGAAGCCGATAAGACAGAGGACGGACTTTAGGCAAGAGGCGGTTGAGATAGGGAGGTGGTTGTTACGGACGAACGCGAAACGGTGGCGATGCTGCTGAAAATAGAGGCGGAGCAACGAATTCGGGCGAAAGACGCTTTGGCGGCTTATAATCGTGATAAGGTACACGAAAAACAAATGGCGTTTCACAGGTGCGGCAAGCGTAACCGCTGGGTGTTCGGCGGCAACAGAAGCGGAAAAACCGAATGCGGAGCGGTGGAGTGCGTGTGGATGGCGCGCGGAATACATCCGTTCAGGGAAAACCGCGCCGACGTGTTCGGTTGGGTGGTTACGGTAAGCTATGAGGTGCAACGCGACGTGGCGCAGGCGAAGGTGCTGAAATATTTGAAGCGTTCATGGATAAGCGACATAGTGATGAGCAGCGGCAAAAAGGGTTCGCCCGAATACGGCGTTATCGATCATATCGTTCTTAAAAACATCTTTGGGGGATTTAGCCGAATAGGATTCAAAAGCGCGGATCAGGGACGGGAGAAGTTTCAGGGCGCGTCGCTGGATTTCGTTTGGTTTGACGAAGAGCCGCCGGAGGATGTGTATGATGAATGCCGTATGCGCGTGCTGGACAGGCGCGGAGATATTTTCGGGACTATGACGCCGCTGAAAGGTTTGACTTGGGTTTACGATGAGATTTATATGAATGAGCGCAATGATCCCGAGGTATGGTCTATACATGCGGAATGGCGCGATAACCCGTATCTCGATCCGTACGAAGTGGAAAGCTTTATAAAATCCATGTCGGATGAAGCGCAGGAAAGCCGTCGGTTCGGAAGGTTTAACGCAGGTTCAGGACTTGTGTACAGAGAATTCGATCCGGCGCTGCATATAGTAGAACCGTTTTCGGTGCCGCGCGAATGGTACGCCGGTATCTCTATTGACCCCGGTCTGCATAATCCGCTGTCGGCGCACTTCTACGCGGTGGACTACGACGGAAATATTTACGTGATAGCGGAGCATTACGAATCGGGGAGGACGGTTGACTATCACGCGGACAAGATAAGCCGCGTTGCGGACGTTTTGGGGTGGAGACGCGACGGAAAGGGAAGACTGGAGGCGCTTATAGACAGCGCGGCGAATCAACGCACATTGGCTTCGTCGAAGAGCGTCGCGGAGTTGTTCTGCGAGAACGGCATTCTTACAAATACTCATGTTAACAAGGATCTGTTCGCGGGCATAGCGCGGGTGAAGTCTTTGTTGGCGCAAGACCCGCCTAAGCTTTACATATTTAAAAATTGTTTGAACTTGATAAGAGAAATAAAATCATACTGGTGGGGCGACGGCGAGCGTCCGAAAAAAGCCGACGATCACGCCCTTGACGAGCTGCGCTATTTCGTCATGAGCCGCCCCGAAACGATCGCCTCTAAGGCGCCTAAAAGCGAAATAGAGCGCGATAAGGAAACGTTGTCTATGAGACGTATAAGGGGCAGGTGCTTGTAGGTCGTGCAGCGCCGGACAGCGTTCGGAATACGGAGACGTAAGATGAAAGTGCGAAAAGGACGTACATCGTTCTTAAGGTTCGGAAAAGGCGGGTCGGATAATGCCCGACAGTGTGCGTTAAAGGGCGCGGGCGCAACACGTTGAAGAGGAAAGCATCCGTACAAGAGGGGAATATGAAGAGGCAAAAGGAAACGTTGTTCGTAAAACAATATGAAGCGGATGCGGACCGGGTAATGAGGAAAGGCGGAGAGGCGTCGCTCGTAAGGCGGAAAATGAAAAAGGCGGTATAAAAGCATCGTCGGTAAAAGCGGGGGGAAGAAAGTATTTATGAATCGGAAGGTGTTGAAGATACTGTTAAAAAAGGCGACGGGTTACCGCGCCGACGAGGTGCGGGAGGAATATGCGGTGCGCAAGGGCGGCGAATTGGAGCTTGTGAAGAAAAAGGTTATCAAGAAATATTACCCGCCCGACAATACCGCGCTGAAATCCTATTTGGAGATTGAGTCCGGCGCGGATAATTTGTCGGAACTGTCGGACGAAGAATTGCAAAACGAAAAAGGGCGGCTGCTCAAAATTTTGCGGGAGAACGGGAGCTCGGAGGAAAACGGCGGGAGATGAAAGACGGCTTGCGCGACCGCGGGGCGACGCTCCGCCCGTCGTATGAGAAAGGCGGTTGCCTAAAATTCCGTGGAAAAATGGGAATGCGGATTAAAACCGCGGGAGGCGGAGCGGTCGGCGTGGTTGCCGTGCCGCCCGCTTCAATTATAAAACATGCTACGCATTTTGGAAATGAAAGGAGATGCATATTATGAAAATAGAGAAAATCAAATGTAAAACAAGATGCGACGTCGCGGTTTGCAAGAACCATGCCGAATACGCGTTGACGAAAGGCTGCATTCCCGGCGGCGGCGTGCATATTTGCGGCGAATGCTTGAAAGAACTGTATTCCGAAGCCGGAAAGCTGCTTACGCCGAAAAGTCCCGCGAATTTTTTAAACGGCAGAGGAGGCGGCGTTGATGGCGGAGAGGAATAAGACGTCCGGCGGCTCGGCGGAAAAGCCCGACGGGAAAGCTTTTACTAAAAGCTCCGAAGGTTTAAGAAAAAAAGGATGCGTGCCGGAAGGTTTCCGAGGTAAAGCGGCCGCGCAAGGCTCCGAGCGTTTAAAAGAAAAAGACGGACCGCAGAAGTCCGGTGCGGAAACGGCGTTTGAATACGCGGGATGGCGTGAGGAGCTGGTGCGCGAGGTACAGGACGACTTCAAGAAAAGGCAGGCGGCGCGGCGTCCTTTGGAGCTGCAATGGCGGTTGAATATGAACTTCGTCGCCGGCAATCAGTATGCGGAAATTACGCCGCGCGGCGACGTGGAGGACTTCGGCAAGCAATATTTCTGGCAGGAACGCGAGGTATTTAACCATATCGCGCCTATGGTGGAGACGCGGCTGTCTAAGCTGTCGCGTATACGCACGGGATTGTCGGTGTGTCCCGCCACGTCGGACGATAGGGATGTAGCCGCCGCTAAGTTTTCCACCGCGATTTTGAATACGGTGACCGAGGAGAACAATATCAACGAGCTTATGCGCGAGGCTGCGTCTTGGAGCGAGGTCGCGGGGACGGCTTTTTTCAAGGTTACGTGGAATACCGAAAAGGGAGTTAAGCTCGCGGCGGGCGGCAGAAGCGCGTATACGGGGGACGCGGAAATTTCCGTTTGCCCGCCCTTTGAAATATACCCTGAAAACCTCAACATATCCGAACTTAAAAATCAAAGGTCTGTAATTCACGCTAAGGTGTATTCCGCAGACGAGGTTAAACGGATTTGGGGTACGGATATTGAGGGCGGCAGCGTGAACGTATTCTCCATGGACGCGGGCATGGGAGGCGGAGGCTTCGGATACCGCGCGGCGTCATCCATTATTTCCTCGGATATAAGGGATGATTCCGTCATAGTGATAGAGCGTTACGAACTGCCCGGAGCGAGATTTGAGAAAGGACGGCTGGTTACCGTAGCCGGAGACAAGCTGCTTTATTGCGGCGAGCTGCCTTATATCAATATGCATGACGGCGGGCGGGGTTATCCCTTCGTCAAGCAGGTGTGCGTGGACGGCGCCGGCGCATTTTTCGGTACAAGCATAGTAGAGAGAACGATTCCCGTGCAGCGCGCTTATAACATCGTAAAAAACCGCAAGCACGAACTGATGAACCGTCTTGCCATGGGTATTCTTACCGTGGAGGACGGAAGCGTAGATACGGATAATCTGGAGGAGGAAGGCTTATCGCCCGGTAAGATTTTGATTTACAGGCAGGGAAGCACTCCTCCGCGTTTGCTTGATCCCGGCAGTATTCCGTACGATTTCGCGAGTGAGGAACACAAGCTGTTGGAGGAATTCGTGCTTGTATCGGGCGTGAGCGAGATTATGAAGTCGTCTGAGATTCCGCGCGGAGTGTCAAGCGGCCGCGCAATATCGCTGCTGATAGAGCAGGACGATTCGAAGGTGGCGTTGACGGCGAACAGCGTCAGGAACGCGCTGAAAGAATGCGCTCAGCAAATTCTCAGGCTTTATAAGCAGTTTGCGACCGTTAAACGCCTTAAACGGATTTCCGGCGAAAACGGCAATATCGAACTTGCCGCGTTTTCGGGCAGCGACATATCAAGCGACGACGTGGTTTTCGACACCGAAAACGAACTTGCCGACTCGCCGTCAAACCGTAGGAATATGGCTCTCGAACTTCTCAAAATGGGCGTTATGAACGATGAAAACGGCAAGCTTCCGCTCAGAAGCCGTTTGAAGTTGTTGGATATTTTGGGATTCGGCAATTGGGAAAGCGCGCGCGATTTAGACGATTTGCATCTGAAAAAAGCGTCCCGCGAAAATCAGGTTATGGAAACCGAAAGCGTCGATCCGGATGAAATAGACCATCACGAGCTGCATGTACAGGAACACGTGAAGGCTGCTCTTTCGGAAAAGGCGGACGGGAAACGTGAGTACAGGGAACGGCTGAACAGGCATATAACACTTCACAAGAGCTTGGCGGCGGGCGCGCTTGCCATCGCGGAGGTGAAGAAAAACCCGTTCTCAAACGAAGAAATCTAAGACGTGCGGAGTATGAGTCCGAAAAAATGCGCGTTAATACGCTTAAAAAGCCGTTCTTAAAAAGGGAGGATTATTTTGTGAGTGAAAAAATAAATTCCGAAAAACAAAGCGTAAAGCTCTTTTCGGGGAAATTTAAAGACGTTGCGGCGCTGGAACATGCCTACGGCGAGTTGGAAAGGGAATTTAC
>JAITEJ010000004.1 GCA_031282095.1 Clostridiales bacterium | reverse complement strand
CTTAATCGAGGCGTAGCGCAGTTGGTAGCGCGCATGGTTCGGGACCATGAGGCCGCGAGTTCGAATCTCGCCGCTTCGACCACATAAATCAAACAAAAGCCGAACGGCAAATTTGCGATGACGAATATTTTTACGTCGATAACCTATAATATAATATCGCATTTTGCGCATGATACTTCGTATATACGGAGTCCGCATAACCCTGTTAGCCAGCGCGAGTTATATTTGCCGTTTCTTATATGAAAAAATTATTGATAGCAATTTTATTACTCGTGCCGCTGACGATCGCAATGATCGTTTCCTTGACCACGAGCTATATTTCTTCTACGGTCGAGATTCCCGTAGAAAGCATTTCCTTACTCTATAACGGAAAAGAAACCGCGACTTCGGTCGTGTATGTAGGCGATACGGGCAAGCTTTCCGCAAACGTTTTACCTAATTATGCCACCAATAAGAAAGTCAGTTTTGAAATAATTGGCGACGACGAGGCGTTGCTTCGCCGCGTTTCGCTTAACTCCGCGACAGGCGAGATAAGGTTTACGGACGTCGGCGCCGTGACCGTACGCGGCGTGTCCGAGGACGGCGGTTTGCAAGCGTTCATTCAGTTCTTCGTGGTAAGGCTGAACCCGGAACGCGTGACGGTAAAGCTGCCGGAGCATATTCTCGCGGGCGACGTTTTCATGTTGGACGCTAAAGCGGAGCCCTATGACATCGAAAATAAAAACCTTATATTCACAAGCGACGATCCGAACGTGGCGGAGGTTGACCGCAACGGCATAGTATTCGCGAAAAAGACGGGAACGGCGCGAATAATAGTGAGATCGGCGCAGGACGAAAAAGTTTTTGAGCGGGTCACAATAACCGTGCTATCTTCCGCCCCCACCACCGCACTCGACGCCCCCGCCAAGCTTTTCAACAGAAGTGAAATAATATCGTCGTCGGATCGTTTGGATCTGTTTCCTTATCTGACCGTGTCGAACATACCCGTTTTAACGGTGTCTCCGGCGGACGCGGCGGAGGTTTCAAACGGAACGATAATTTTTAAACGCGCAAACGAGAGTATAACCGTAACCGCCAACGGATACGAGAGCGCGGCGTTTATGTATTCACCCGCGTCCCGCGCCGTTGAAATACGGCACAAGGACTTGTTACCGCAAACCATAACGGCGGGCGGCAGAACGCTTTATTTGGACGGCGCATACGCCGCCGCGGGCGTAACCGGAAGTCTCGTCTATTCGTCGTCCGATGAAAGCGTGGCGGCGGTGGATTCGTACGGCAAGGTTACAGTGCTGTCCGACGGAACGGTCTCTCTGGGGGTCACGGACGCCGTCTCAGGCGAGTATGACGAAATCACCGTTACGGCGGTGCTTGAGGTGCTTTGGGCAAGCCTCAACTTAAACGAATATACCGACGCGACGGCGGGCATAAAGCGCGAACGCGTCTACGGCAAGGAAAGCTTCAAGAACGGCAACTTGCTCCCCGACATCACGCACAGCCTTTATTTTACCGACGTATATCCTAAACAGAGTTTAGAGGGTTTGAACGGCAAATTTACGTGGAGCTCCTCCGACGAAAGCGTCGCGAAAGCGGAAAACGGCGAAGTAGTCTTGAACGCCGAAAGCTTGCCCGACAGCGGACTTGAGCCTAACGTGAAGGTTACGATAACCGCCGTTCCGAAGTTTTATTCTTACGAAATTTTAAATTCTGAATTTTCCTACACTTTCACTTTTAACGGAGGCATAGACGTATACGATTATCAAGGGCTCGTCTATGCCCTCACTTTCAATCGAACCGTAAATTTTCAAGCGGACATAGAGTGCGAATCCCAAGACCGCGACATGAGGAATATCGCGTTGCTGAACGTTTTTTCAAATATCAACGGTAACGGACACGTGCTGAAAGCGGGCGCGGCTCTGGACTCGGGCAATGAGAACTCAAGTTTAGTCAGGATCGCAAAAGACGGGCTGATTTTAGATAACCTGCAAATGCGCTTGAAAAATTTTGAGGGCGGCATAGCCGACCTTTATCAGTTCCAAGGCGCGCCGAAGATTTTATGGATCAGCGGAAGCGGGGTTGATAACGACGACGGCATTACCCGGAACGTCACCGTGAAAAATTGTTTGATAGAGAACGCCAATCTGGGAGTCGTGATCTCTGACGCGGACGACGTGACGATCGCCGGTTGCGTATTCAGAAATTTGCTACGCGAGGGCATAGCCTTGAGAAACCGTAAAGACGGTAACGGGAAATTCTACGGAATGGATATGGTTTTGAAAAACACTGTCTTTTACGATTGTTTGCTGTTACCCCTTATGCCTGAACCCAACGTCGACAAAGAGTCTTTTGAAATTCAAAACCGTGTGGATATTTACGGCTTTTTCAAAGTATACGGTTGGCGCGACGTAAACAGCTTGCCGTTGGAAGGTCTGTTGGACGATCTGCAATATGCTTCCGGATTAGGCTCCTTGCTTGTAAATTCCATAAAAGAAACTCTGTCCCAAAACAAAAAATACGCCAAAACGTTAGACGGCACGGATTATTACTTGTTTACAATCGCGCAACTGGGCGCAAAACTGCAAAGTTTCGAGCTCGTACGCGAAATCATGAAGGTCACTTTCCACGATGACAAGAATTGGACGGAAATGCGCCTGAAAGGTTCGATTTTGGGGTTGAACGGATTTGACCTGACCGCGTCCGTATGGACGCTTCCGCCCGGCAGCAATTATATCGGCTTTAACGACACTTTCGGAGACGCTGACCGCCAAGCTATGCGCGAACCTTAAAATCACTCCGCCGCGCATTGATACGGCTCGCCCGAATTACGATTGGGCATATATTTTCGGCAGTGCGGCACGGGTTCTCAAATCGTCGTCCGCATAGGCGGAGCTTTTCCGCATTGTGCGGTTGTAAGATACTTTCGGCAACGATGAGTTAACCTTTCCTCTCCGCATTGGTAGAGCTTTCCCGCATTGTACGGTTGGGAGATGCCTCCGGGAACGATATGCGAGCCTTTAAATCGTCCCGCCATGCATGGATATGGTGCGACCGCCTGCAACTTTAAACAACTTCCGTCTGCGCCATGTGAGCTTTTCAATCATTCCGCCTCAAAAAGGTCTATTCGACCGCGACTTAAAACACGCTCGGAAATGACACTTGAGCCTTAAATTTCCCGGCTTTAGCTATATGTTTAACAAATTACGGCAGCCCGCGCGCTCCGCTTTATATAAGAAAAGCTTGCCTTTTTATAACTGAACGATGGACGGCAGTATATTAGCATTTAAATTGCTCCGCTCAGTATAAGAAAAGTTTGCCTTTTTATAACTGAACGATAGGCGTCAACGGCGTGTAAACCGACAAAACGGTCTGCAGAAGGTCGCGTTAGACCCGTAATTAATCGCTCTTCGAGGCGTCCGAAATACTTTGCATAATTATCCATGCGTAAACTGAATAAATTTGATAAATAGAGAAATAATATGCGGCGTTTCCTTGACACGAACCGCATTGCTGTTGTATAATACGCACGCTGTTGCGACAACTATTTTTTATAGAATAGTAAATTTATTAATTGTCGGGCATTTGCCGCTATATAATATATAGTAATTTTTGGAACGCACGGAGGCGTTTTTTTGTTTCCGCGCTTCGTCGGAGAGAAAACCTATGGCTGAAATCTATCTCACACGGGAAGGCTATGACAGACTGCAAAAAAGGCTTGACTATCTTTTGGCGCACGGCAGAAAGGAAATCGCCGAGAAAATCAAAATCGCCCGCGAGTTCGGCGACCTGAGCGAGAACGCCGAGTATGACGCCGCAAAGGAAGAGCAGGTTTTCATTGAGCATGAAATTAAGGATATCGACGAAAAACTCCGTCTCGCGGTCATAATCGATGAAAGCGCGTTGGACGCGTCCATTGTGTCCGTCGGCAGCACGGTGACGGTTTTTGACCGTGAATTTGAAGAGGAAATCGTATACCGCATCGTAGGCACCTCCGAAGCGGATCTCGCGGACAACAAGATAAGCAACGAATCGCCGTTAGGCAAAGCTCTGTTGGGTAAAAAGAAAGGCGACGTGGTTTCCGTAAAATCACCGCAGGGCGAGATACGCTTTGAAATTCTAAAAATACACGTCTGAGAGCGACGGTCGCGCAAACCGATGCGCGGGTTTCTTTAAGCGGGCGCCGGCGCGCGTACGGATAATAAGGCTGCCGATGCGCGCACGCAATAGGTACGGGCAAAAAAACGGCGGCGACAGCGCTGTTAACGCGCATACGCAACCGGCAGCGTATACAAAAAACGTTGCCGACAAACACACGCATAGGCACGTATGCGGACGGAAGAAAACCGGCGGGGATAGCGCTGTTAACGCGTATACGCAATCGGCAGCGTATACAGAAAACGTTGCCGACAAACACACGCATAGGCACGTATGCGGACGGAATAAAACCGGCGGCGACAGCGCTTGTTAACACGCATACATAAACGGCGGGAACCACCGTCGACGCGTGTATATGACCGGCACACCGGCAAACGAACGGACTGAACAAACCGTTCAGAGCGGTAAAAAGCACACTTTAACACGCACATGCGGCACGGCGCACCGCTGAGCGGCAAGGAAAATTCCGGAGAAACTTTTCAGATCCCCCTTGTCGTGAACGGCGGCGCGGCGGCGCCCAAAATACTTACGGAGCTTCCCGATGAGCGAAATAAACGCAAATGAAAACTTGAACGACGACGTTGCCTTGGGCGAAATTTTAAGGGTGCGCCGTGAAAAGCTGACCGAATTAAAGGCGGCGGGCAAGGATCCGTTCGAGATTGTCAAATTCGATAAAAACGCGGATTCCGCGGCGATTATATCCGATTACGCCGGTTATGAAGGCAAAACCGTGGCGATTGCCGGACGGCTCATATCGAAACGCATAATGGGCAAGGCGAGTTTCGGTCATGTTCTGGACGGAGCCGGGTTGATTCAATGCTACTTTCGCCGCGACGATTTGGGCGAAAGTCTATACGACGAATTTAAAAAATACGATATCGGCGACATAGTGGGCGTTACCGGGCGCGTGTTTACCACTCAAAAGGGTGAAATAAGCATACACGCCGACAGCGTCTTATTGCTTGCTAAATCCTTATTGCCATTGCCTGAAAAATTCCACGGCTTAAAGGACGAGGATCTGCGCTACAGACAACGCTACGTAGACCTCATCGCCAATCCCGACGTGAAACGCACTTTCGTTTTGAGGAGTAAAATTATTTCGGCGGTGCGCGCGTTTTTAGACGCTGAAGGCTTCGTGGAGGTGGAAACCCCCATTCTCAACACCGTCGCGGGGGGAGCGTCCGCGCGTCCGTTCGTCACGCACCACAACGCGCTCGATTTGGATATGTATATGCGCATAGCCCCCGAGCTTTACTTAAAACGCCTTATCGTGGGCGGCTTTGAAAAGGTATACGAGTTGGGACGCCTGTTCCGCAACGAGGGCATGGATACACGCCACAATCCCGAATTCACCACCGTGGAGTTATACCAAGCTTACACGGACTATCACGGGATGATGGACTTGACGGAACGCTTATTCGTTTACGCCGCGGAAAAAACCGTCGGAACATTAGACATTTCATATCAGGGCAAGCCGTTAAGCTTGAAAGGGCCGTGGAAGCGTATGACGATGCTTGAAGCGGTAAAGGAATATACGGGGATCGACTTTAATAAGGGCGCCCTTTCCGACCTCGTTAAAAAAGCGGAAACATTAGGCGTCGGCTTCACCTCCGACGTCACATGGGGCAAGGCTCTGTACACCGTGTTCGATCAGCTTGTCGAAGATAAGCTGTGGCAGCCCACATTCATTCTCGACTACCCGGTCGAAGTGTCCCCCCTCGCCAAGAAAAAGCCCTCCGACAAACGGCTCACCGAACGTTTTGAGTTTTTCATTACCGCGCGTGAGTTGGGCAATGCGTTTTCGGAATTGAACGACCCGGTAGATCAGCGCGAACGCTTCATTGCGCAAGCTAAGGAACGCGCCAAGGGCGACGACGAAGCGCAAATGACGGACGACGATTACGTTACCGCTTTGGAATACGGTCTGCCTCCCACGGGAGGCTTAGGGATAGGCATCGACCGAATGGTTATGCTCCTCACGGACAGTTTTTCCATTCGCGACGTACTTCTCTTCCCCACGATGAAACCTATAAAATCTTGACCAACCGCAATTCAATGGTTACGGCGAATAAAATCGAATTTGCGCCGCGGTTTGCGTAAAACGATTCGATTTGAATTCCGGTCGCGGGAAATAAGTTAAAACGGGATATTAGTGCGGCGGCGAATAAGTTCGGCGTATTGCGATAAAACCCATAAAAATCCGACCTGCCGCAATACAAAGGTTACGGCGAATAAAATCGAATTTGCGCCGCAGTTTGCGTAAAACGACTCGATTTGAATTCCGGTCGCGGGAAAGGTATAAAACGTAAGTTAAAACGGGATATTAGTGCGGCGGCGAATAAATTCGGCGTATTGCGATAAAACTTGTAAAAATCCGACCTGCCGCAATGCAATGGCTTCGGCGAACAAAATCGAATTTGCGCCGCGGTACTCGGGAAATTGCGATTTACCCTCTAAGCCGGAAAACCGACCGCGGAAACGGTGTAAAACATCAGCCAAACAGGATATTATTGCGGCGGCGAATAAGTTTGACTTGCGGTGATGAATAATCAGACCGCGGCAGGAGATTTTTCCGCGCGACCGATCTCAGGCGTCAAAGCTATACTCGCGCCGCAAAATAAAAAAGAGACGGCGAACAATTCCAATCAGTATTGCCGACGCCGCAAATAAACTTATTGACAATATTGCGCGGCGGCAAACGTTTGCGTAAGATATAATAACGGGTGAGTGCTATGGGAAATTATAAAAAGTGTCCTAGATGCGATTTAAATTGGATCAAACTCGACGAAAGCCTTTGCAATGTCTGCAAAGCGGAACTTCATATAGGCAATGTCGCGCCTCTTATCGAGGAAGACGACGAGGACGGCGTACTCTGCCCTGTTTGCCGTATCAACTATATTGCGGAGGATGAGGATATGTGCGCCCAGTGCCGCGCCGAAAAGGGCGGCAAAGTCGTCGATGAGAAAATCGACGAGGAGGACAATTGGCGTCAATTCGTCGAAGAGGAAGAACCGGCCGCCGTCGTGAACGATGACCTAACCGAGATTTCTCTTACCGCTTTGGAAGAAGAAGAAAAAATCGACGACGAGGATGAGGATATTTCCCCCGACGATATCGCGGACGACGATCTTGACCTCGATCTCATTGATTTGGATGAGGACGAGGATGAGGAATCGGACGATGAGATTTAACGGCGTTGCGTTAAGGGTGTGAATTTAAATAAATAAACATCCGGAATTAACGGCTTAAACGGACGACGGGCTTAAACACGTTACATTGCGTAAACATCCCAAATGTGACGGCATGACGGCTTAAACCGACAATTGAATTTAACACGTTATATTTACGAACGTAAACTTAAGCGAACTCCTAAAGCATGACGACTCGGGACAATCTTTTAAAAAGCGCGGAATAACATTTGCATTCCGCGCTTTTGCAGATAGATACCGCAAATAAGTTTGAAAAGGTTCGTTCGAACGAAAAATGCGGAGCGGCGGAAAGCGTCACGATAAATTTTTTTTCGACGACTTTTTAAATACAACGGCGGCGACGGAGGTGTCAGGATCAGTATGGACTGGAATATCGTAACGTAACAGGCATAGCTTCGATAGTTACATCGTTATCAATACTGATAATTGTGATTCAGTTGTTAAAGGAAACACGGTCGCAAAATATGCGGTCGTTCTTTTATTTACATCAGTATTTGTCGAATGATAGTCTGAACGCGGCAAGAAAGGCTGTGCGCACTTAATTATACAATAAGCCTTACGAAGAATGGACGGAAGAAGATAAGAGCTGCGCGAACAGTGTTTGCGCGAGTTACGACCAAGCGGGCATTTTGCTGCTTTCAGGAGTTATCGATGTGAAAACGAAAGAAAAGTTTTTGGCGTCGTCATGGGGTAACAGTATTATTCATCAATATAATTCGTTAAAGGTTTATTTAGACGCTCGGCAGACTCCCAGATGCGACGGATGCCGCATAAATGTTGACGAATGCGTAAAAAAGAAATGCACGGGACGGGTGTTTTTTCAGCATTTCACATGGCTTTACAATGAAGCCCAAAAATCAGAAAAATGAAAATGAACGATTCCGAAACAAAAATCAAGGCGATAAGAAGCGGCGGTCAAACCGGCGTAGACAGAGGTGCGCTCGACGCGGCAATAGAAATGCGAGTTCCCGTTGAAGGATGGTGTCCGAAGGGCGGTTGGGCTGAGGATTATCCCGATGCGCCGGGTTTACTTACAAAATATCCGCACTTTAAGGAAACGCCTTCAAGTGAACCAAGCCAACGCACCGTATGGAATGTACGAGATTCCGATGCGACATTAATATTGGATTTTGAACACGACTTATCTGATTCGCCGGGTACGGTTTTAACTGCGAGTGTCGCCGAAAGTCTTAATAAGCCGTTTTTAGTCGCAAAACTCGGTGAATGTGATAAAATTATTTCCTGGATAAACGGAATACACGGAGAAATATCATTAAATATTGCGGGACCGAGGGAAAGTGAGGCGCCGGGAATATATGCCGAAACGTACAGCGTTGTGAAAGAGTTATTGTCGAATAATTAGTATGAATCTTATGCTAAAAAACCGAGTGAGGAAAGCGACGAAATACTCCGGCGGTACGATTTTCTTCATAAACAGAGAAAGGCGCGACTGTTGTAAACCCCGTTAAGTTCAAACCGCATGCGGTTTTATCGGCTCCGATAAAACAAACCGGGCAACGATAGTCGTCGCCCGGTTTGCGCCTCATAAGAGGCAAAAAAAGGAGTGGAAATGAGCTTATATGCAGCCGCAAGATTATATATTGCGGAAACGCGGAACGCAAACGCAGAAAATCTAACGATTCGCGATAATATCCAAATAAGAGCGAATTTCCTTTTTTGCCGATTTTAAGTTATGCGAACGATAATTGCCGCATTCGATTTTTTTGTTGCCCGGCACCGAATCCGCCGAAATACATTTTTTCAAAGCTTCTACGGTCATGAGCAGCGCCTGCTCCATGGGTATACCGCGCATGATAAGCGCGAAGCCGGTACGGCAGCCGTACGGTCCGAAATAAATCACGCGGTCTTTCATTTCGTTGTCGCGTATGGCGGTGGCAAACAGATGTTCGATGGTATGCATTGCCGAAACCGACAGATAATCTCCATTATTCGGCGTTTTAAACCTCAAATCATATTCATACAGATCGTCCATTATCGCAGTGTAATAAAACCCGGGCTGCATAGTATTGTGATTTTTTCTGAAAGAGCCTATCTTTTCCATATCTTATATCCGCTTAAAAAACCCTCCGCAATGTCACACACTTATACGTGAATGTCCGCTTTCGCAAATTTTTCGTACTCCCGAACCGCATTGTCGGACACCGCCTTGACGATGAGCGCGATACAATGTTTTTAACGAGCCGATTTATAACTTATCCTCAAAGAACTTCCACGATGTTGCGCACTATACGTCTATAATGATAAATGCCCTCATCCACAGATCTCTCGTACTCCCGAACCGCATTATCGTCCGCATTGTCGGATACCGCCTTGACTATGAGCGCGGGGATGCCGTTTGCTTCCGTGATGATCGCTATGGCAGCGCTTTCCATGTCGCAGATATCGGCGTTGAAATGCCTGATTAAATCGGCTTTGCTTTTTCTGTCGGATATAAATTTATCGCCGGACGCCGCGGTCACTTCCCGCAACGGCTCAGACAAGACGGCTTGCACGCCGTCCATAAGCTCCCGCGAAAGTTGCCAAAACGCCGACGGACGTCCTTGATACTGCCCGCGCTCCGCGGCGCCTATCTCGCTTATATCGTATTGATGATGGACGACGTTTTTAACCAACACGAGATCGCCTATCGCAAGCTCCGAATTCAGTGAACCGGCTAAGCCGAAATTCAAAATCACCTCGGCACGGTATTTCACGATCAACAACTCGACGGCAGCCGCCGCGTATATCTCCCCTATCCCGGAAGTAGCGACATAAAAAACCCTGTCGCCGTCCACGTAATGATATATTACCCCGTTAAAAAATTCGTCACTGCCCACCAATGAGCCTAACTGATTGTAGATCGGAAGCATTTCTTTGGTGAGCGCGGTTATAATCCCTATCGTTTTCATATTTAAATTGTAACATACAATGCCGCATTTACGCAACAATATTTAGAAGATTAGCCGCGATTCTTTTTATATTTACGGAAAAAAACTAAAAATATAATTATCGGTCGTTCTTTTTTACTCTTTTTGTTGCCGCATAAAAAAAACGTGTTATAATAGATTCGGCTCTAAGCCCGCCGCGAAAAATGAAAACGCGGCTTGGAAATAAATTACGAATTAAAAAACGGGGGAAATTGTCTTGCAATATCTGCGTGACGAGGCGGTGAAACGCGGAATTATTTTAAGCGAAACACAGCTTTCAGATTTTTTGAAATATTACGAATCGGTCATTGATTATAATAAATACGTCAACTTAACGTCGATTACCGATAAAATAGATTTCATCGAAAAGCATTTTCTGGACAGTCTTGCCGGTGCGGAATTTCTCAAAGCGGATGCGTCTTTCATTGACGTGGGAAGCGGCGCGGGCTTCCCGGCCCTGCCTTTAAAACTTGTACGTCCGGATCTAAGCGTCACCCTTTTAGATTCTCTCAACAAACGCATAGCTTTTCTCCGTCAAGCCGTGTCCGTACTCCGTCTGAAAAACGTAACCCCTCTGCACGCCCGCGCCGAGGACGCCGCAAGAACGCCTCTTCGCGAAAGTTTCGACGCATGCACCGCGCGCGCCGTCGCCGCACTGCCTGTGCTTATTGAATACGCCTCGCCTTTCGTGCGTCCGGGCGGTATTTTCATCGCTTATAAAACGGAAGAAACAGAGTTGCTCTCCGCCACCCGCGCCGCCGCCGCCCTCAATCTATCCCTTAAAACGGTAAAAAATTATACGCTTCCCTCCGGTGATAAACGCGCCCTATTCGTGTTTGAGAAGACTGCTCCCATATCGTCAAAATATCCTCGTACGGAAGCTAAAATCAGAAAATTTCCGCTCCGGGATGAATAACTTTCGGAAACTTCGCCTTAGGATTAAAGGACCTTTGGGAACGCAATTGGAAATTATACACTTACTCTCCGGCGATAAACGCGCCCTGTTCGTGCTTGTGAAAACCGCTCCCGTATTACCAAAATTATCCTCATAGGAAAGCTAAAAATCAAAATTTTCCGCTTAGGGTTAATAAACTTCCGAAAACTCCGCTTTGGGATTAAAAGACCTTTGGGAATGCAATTGGAAATTATACACTTACTCTCCGGCGATAAACGCGCCCTGTTCGTGTTTGTGGAAACCGCTCCCGTATTCCCAAAATATCCTCATACGGAAGCCAAAATCAAAGTTCTGTTCGCTTTAGGATTAATAAATTTCCGAAAACTCCGCTTTGGGATTAAAAGACCTTTGGGAATGCAATTGGAAATTATACACTTACTCTCCGGCGATAAACGCGCCCTGTTCGTGTTTGTGAAAACCGCTCCCGTATTCCCCAAATATCCTCATACGGAAGCTAAAATCAAAGTTCTGTTCGCTTTGTAATTGATAAACTTTCGTAAACTCCGCTTTGGGGCTGAAAAACCTTTTTTAAACGCAATAAGACATCAAGCGGCATAAATGTATTTTGCTAGCCCCGTCAGGAAGTAAAGTCAAAAACGCGGACGGCGTAAGAATTGAATTTCCTCAGCGCCGCCCGCATTTTTAAACGATTCGTATGTTCAACAAGCGATTTCTTTACTCCGGTTTCTTTGCGGGAGTGCGTTTTTTGATTTTAATTCCCTGTTCGGCAAGTATTTTTTCCACCGATTCGGTGGCAACTATGGTGATTAGATCGGGACTGTCCGAGGCGGCAACTTTAGCGGTTTTCTTTGCCGCGGGCTTTTTGGTGGGAGCAACGGTGTCGGACGCGGTTTCATCATCGGTCACAGGCTTTGCCGCCTTTTTCGCCGCGGGCTTTTTGGCGGGAGCAACGGCATCGGACGCGGTCTCATCGGTCGCGGGCTTTACCGTTTTCTTTGCCGCGGGCTTTTTGGCGGGCGCAACGGCGTCGGACGCGGTCTCGTCAGCCGCGGGCTTTACCGTTTTCTTTGCCGCAGGCTTTTTGGCGGGAGCAACGGTGTCGGACGCGGTTTCATCATCGGTCACAGGCTTTGCCGCTTTCTTTGCCGTGGGCTTTTGGGCGGGCTTCGTGCCGGTCGGTTTGTCCTCAGCGGTCAAAACCGGGGCTTTTTCCTTTAAATCCGCCGTACTCTCATCATAAAAGGCTCGATATGCCTTAGCGCACGGATTTTCAAGTTCCTTGTCGCAGGCGGCGCAGTATTCATATGTACCGCACGTGTCGCCGTTTATAGCTTCGCTCTCGATCCACTTGACCACATCGAGTCTGAGTTGCAATTCATTTTCAGTTTCCATTTTTCATCTCCTTATTAAAAATATGACGTACATTAGTTGCGAAAAGATTTTGCATGCGCTGTACGCCGTCCGCGGTTTTGTCGATTCTTTGTACCGTGTGTACGCAGTCAGTCCAAAACCTTACATTTTTATGCGCGTGTTTGTTGTTACGTCTCAAATTTACTACGAGAACGCCCGCTTGTCAACTTTTTAGAGGCATATCAAAAAAATGTTTCACAAAAATGTTTCATGGTGATATAATGAATCAAATTATAAGTTTACGCCGGTGTAAACTTAATCGGCAGTTAAAGCGCGACGGAGGAGACTGTATGAAAGACCCGGCAAAGGGATTGCAAGATTTTATCAAAATGCAGCACGGCGAAGCCGCCGTCATACTTCCTATAGACAGAGTGGAACCCAATCCCGATCAGCCCAGAAAGTCTTTTAATGAGGAAAGCCTTCGGGAGCTTGCGGCATCAATAGCAAAGGTGGGCGTCATTCAGCCTATTCTCGTCTGCCAAAACGGCGAAAAGTACATCATCATAGCGGGCGAGCGCCGCTACCGCGCGACTCTGCTCGCCGGACTGACGGAAATTCCGGCGATTATACGTTCCGACGCGCCGATAGAAAATCAGCAGATCGCGCTTATAGAAAACTTGCAGCGCGAGGATCTGAATCCTATTGAGATCGCTGAAGCCATAAGCGATCTCATTGTAAATTATAAGCTTACGCAAGAGGAGGTTGCGTCCGCGCTCGGCAAGAGCCGGCCCGTCGTAACCAATCTTTTACGCTTGCTGCTGCTGCCGCCGGAGGTAATACAGATGGTTCGCGACGGCAGACTGTCATCCAGCCACGCGCGCTGTTTGGTGGTCATTGACGATAAGGAAATTTTGGTTCAGTTCGCCCGTCACGCCGCGGAAAATAAGCTTTCCGTCCACGACCTCGAAACAAGCGTGAAGCTGTTTTTCGCGCGCAAAAAAGCCGTCGTAGCCGAGCGCGCGAAAAATATACAAAGCCGTGAGCTTAAAGACCTCGTATCAGACATGAGGCGCGTGTTCGCAACCAAGGTACGCCTTATGGGAAACGACAGCAAGGGGCGCATCTACATCGATTATTTTTCGCGTGACGACTTACAGCGCATATTTGAACTGATAGAAATACTGAAGCGTTAATATGTCCGCCGGCTCAACGTAACGGAGGGTTATCTCTGCGCATATACCACACCGCTTATCAACAGCGGATGGCTGAAAGTAGTCCGACTCGAGGCGCACACGCGTCCGTACGGTTGGCCGCTTAGGTACTATATGACCGTTGAATAAAATAGGCTTGATACCAAAATGGAGCCAACCCAAAACGCAACCTGTCGGCACAGCCGTGTGCGGTTTTTACGGCGAGCATGAAAAGAATACGTTAGACCTATACGGAAACTAAAGAATGTGATATAATAGACATATGGAAAAGAGAAAAGAAGAACGGTTAGCGGAGATAAAGGATAGTGAATTCAAGAGGCTTGTCGGAGTAGACAGG
>JAITEJ010000169.1 GCA_031282095.1 Clostridiales bacterium | reverse complement strand
CGCCTTTATTTTATACGACGAAAGATTTTTTTGCGTATAGAAGGAGCTTATCGGATTTTTAAAAAACAGGCGGCGCGGATACTCCGCGCCGCCTGCCTTCGCTCAAATTAAGCCCGCTTCCGTCAATATAATCCGACATCCTTTTAAAGCTGTTTGGAATTTATAACGTATTTCACGCGCTCGCGGTATTCCTCTTTTTTACCCTTATTATAGTTCTGAACGGGGCGCAGATAACCGACTACGCGGCTGTAAACCTCGGTGGAGCCGCCGCATTCCGGGCATTTAAAATGTTCGCCGTTTATATATCCGTGCGTGTTGCAGACGCTGAAAGTCGGCGTGATGGATATGTAAGGCATCTTGGAAACAGAGAAAATCTTTTTTATCAGTTTCTTGCAAACCTGTATGTCCTGCACGCGTTCGCCTAAATAGAGGTGCTGAACGGTGCCGCCCGTGAACAGCGACTGTATTTCGTCCTGCAAGCGCACCGTTTCCATAATATCGCTGGTATAATTGACGGGGAGCTGCGCCGAGTTGGTGTAATATACCTCGTCCTCGCCGGCGGTGATGATGTTGGGGAAATGTTTTTTATCCAGACGCGCCAAGCGGTAGGTGGTGCCTTCGGCGGGCGTGGCCTCTAAGTTATACTGATGCCCGGTTTCCTTTTGGAAATCGACCATTACGCCGCGCAAAAAATGCATAACCTTAATTGCGAACGCCTGTCCCTCCGGGGTGGTGATGTCCTTGCCGATAAAATTAAGCACGGCCTCGTTCATCCCGACTATGCCTATCGTGTTGAAGTGATTGGACCAATATTCACCGCTGCGTTCCTTAACGCCGGTTAAATAGTGCGTCGAATAGGGATAAAGTCCCTTTTCGCTTTGGTCCTCCACTATTTTACGCTTTATTTCAAGAGAGGTTTTTGCGATCGACGCCATCTGACGCACACGATCCATAAAATCGGCTTCCGTCTGCGCCTGATAACCTATGCGGGGGAGGTTTATGGTGACCACGCCTATAGAGCCCGTCATAGGATTGCTTCCGAACAGACCGCCGCCGCGCTTGCGTAGCTCCGACACGTCGAGACGTAACCGGCAGCACATGGACACCGCGTCCTCCGGCGACAAGTCGCTGTTTACATAGTTCGCGAAATAGGGAACGCCGTATTTGCAGGTTATTTCCATAAACGCGTCCACAACTTTGCTGTCCCAGTCGAAATCCTTAGTTATGTTGAGCGTTGGGATAGGGAAAGTAAACACGCGGCCCTTGGCGTCGCCCGCAAGCATGACTTCACAAAAAGCAAGGTTGAAAATGTCCATTTCGGCCTGAAATTCCTTATAGGTTTCGTTCTGATATTCGCCGCCTATAACCACCGGCTCGTCCGCCAGTGTACGCGGAACCTTTATATCGAACGTCAGGTTGGAGAAAGGGCACTGAAAGCCGACGCGGGTGGGGACGTTTATGTTGAACACAAATTCCTGAATGCACTGCTTCACCTGCTCAAAGGTCATATTGTCGCGGCGTATAAACGGAGCGCAATAAGTGTCTATGCTGCTCCACGCCTGCGCGCCCGCCGTTTCTCCCTGAGTGGTGAACGTCGAGTTTACAAGCTGACCGAGGAAAGTTCTCAGGTGTCTGGCGGGATTTGATTCCACCTTGCCCGAAACGCCGCCGAAGCCGCTCAGTAACAGCTGGCGCGCGTCCCAGCCGGCGCAGTACGGTCCGAAAAAGCCCAAGTCATGCAGATGTATGTCGCCGCTCTCGTGAGCCTTGCGCACCTCGTCGGGATATATCTTGTAAAGCCAGTAACGCTTCGTAAAATGTTCGCGGACGTAGTTATTCAGTCCGTTTACGCTTTTTTGCATGTTGGCGTTCTCTTGTATATTCCAATCGGTCTCGTCAAGATAGTCGTTGAAAAGGTCGCTCGTCTCGTCGATCAGCGCGCTTATTCTGCGCGCGTCGCGCCTTTTCTCGCGGTAGATGATATACGCCTTGGCAGTGCGTGCGTGACCTTCGTCAATGAGCACCTTCTCAACCAAATCCTGTATGTCCTCGACCGTAGGTATCGTATCGATATACTTGGCTTCCGCCGCTTTGACCACCAAGTCGCTTAAGCTCGCCGCCAACACCCTGTTTTTGCCGCCGCACGCTTTCGCCGCCGCGAATATGGCGTTTGTGATTTTTTCCTTATCGAAGAACTCCACTCTGCCGTCTCTTTTTAAAATTTTTATTATCATACAATCTCTCCAAATATCCGAAGAATCGTCCGCAACCATCCTCCGATTTACTTCACCGTTATTGTATCACCACAATATATTGTTGTCAAGCTTTTTTATACCACAAAATATTGTGTTTTTCGTTACGATCACGGTAACGGAATTTTTATTTAACTTAACGTAAAAAGGAATGGCTTAACAGTCTTTGCCGCTGTTTATAAATAAAGCTTATTAAAGCGGCAAAATGCGTGAACAGCTCTGAAATGCGGTTATATACCGTTTGTTCCGTCAGAACCGAACCGAAAGCAACCGCAGAATACGACATAGAAATAACGAGAACATACACCGACCTTTCGGACGGCGTTCGTGTGCGAGGGTGCTTAAAACATTCAAACCGGGAAAATGGAGCATGGGAGCCGGACAGACGGCGTTCGTGTGCGAGGGTGCTTAAAACATTCAAATCGGAAAAATGGGGCATGGGAGCCGGACAGACGGCGTTCGTGTGCGAGAGTGCTTAAAACACTCAAACCGGAAAAATGGAGCATGGGAGCCGGACAGACGGCGTTCGTGTGCGAGGGTGCTTAAAACATTCAAACCGGGAAAATGGAGCATGGGAGCCGGACAGACGGCGTTCGTGTGCGAGAGTGTTTAAAACACCGTGAGACGGCAGAAGTGAATGCTTTAAAATCAAGCCTTTAACGTTTCGACCGAAGCGTTTTAAATCGGTTACACAAAAAAACGCGGAGTATGCAAAAGATCATCTTGCATGCTCCGCGTCTTTTATTATTTCAGATTCCGCAGTTCTGAGTGCGCCAAAACGCTTAATAATTTTAATTCGCCGTCGTTGCTGCGCGCATTCGTCCGTTACGTTTTCTGTA
>JAITEJ010000160.1 GCA_031282095.1 Clostridiales bacterium | reverse complement strand
CGAGGAATTTCGCGACGGCGGTTATCACTAGGGTAGGGGAGTCGCTGTCGTAAAGATTAAGCGTTAAAACTACGGCGCTCCGTGCGCAAGGAAAAGAGTTATGCTGGCAAGCTATTACAAGCAAACATTTGCGCTTACCGGGGGATTTGCCAAATATAAGGTATTTCCGAAAATTTCCTTTGCCCTGAAAGCGGCGTCTATGATCGCATTCCTTTCAGGAGTGTTTCTTTCATACTATGTTTTTTTCGGCGCGGCTGCGTTGCTCGCTTTGGGAATAACGTTTAATCAAATTTATTTTTCCGCGACCGCCGAATACCTTTACACGGTTTCCGACGGAGTGCTCTATTTCGAGAAAATTAACGTTTTGGGCAAAGTTACTCTCTTAAAAGAAATTCCGTTCGGTCATATTTCGTCGTTCGGCGCAAATGATGAAAACCGCGCGGATGTGCTTTTGACGGACGCCGCGGACACGAAAAAGTTAATTTTTGAGGAAAACGGACGCCGAATGACTGTGGTTTTCTCTCCCGACACCTATTTGTCCGCGCTTATTATTTGGGGAATACGCGGCTTCGACGCTCCGCAAGCGGAGGCGGTTTCCGCGGTCGCCGGGCAAAACGATTCCGAGGAAGGTGAATTTAACGCGGTTTGTTCCTTGCGGAACGCCGACAATACCTTTGCTCCGCAGAGGGTAACAAGCTTCGCCCCCGCGCCGTTATTATCTGAAACGACCGCCGTAAGCGACGACGAGGACTTTTTGTTATGATTTGTCCCGCCGACGCGGTTACCGCCGAAACAAAGGACGGGAGCTTAAGTATAATTAAGGATTTTTTGTTATGATTTATCTTGACAACGCCGCCACCACCAAGATGAGGGACGAGTGCTTGGGCATAATCGCGGAATACTCGTGTTCGCGTTTTTTTAATCCGTCCGCGCCCTATAAGCCGTCCGCCGATTTGTCGCGGGAATTAAAGGACGCGCGCGAAAGTCTGAAGAAGCTGCTGCACGCACCCGACGGTGAAATAGTATTCACGGCGAGCGGCACCGAAGCCGATAATTTCGCCGTTTTTTGTTCGCCGCGCGTTAAAAACGGAAAGATTTTAGTGTCCGCGTCCGAACATTCCGCCGTTTTGGCGTCGGCAGCCGAGTTGGAAGCGCGCGGCGCGGACGTAACTTATTTGCCGGTGAAAAAGGGGGCGGCGGTCGATCTCGACGCGCTGGAGAGTTCTCTTGACGAACGAGTTTCGTTTGTTTCAGTAATGCACGTAAACAACGAAACCGGCGCGGTAAACGATCTTGCCCGTATAGCGGCATTGATAAAAAAGTATGCCCCGAACGCGCTTTTTCACAGCGACGGAGTGCAAGCTTTCGGAAAGATCCCGGTAAATCTAATAAATTCCGGCGTTGATATGTATTCCGTAAGCGCGCATAAGCTTCGCGGACCTAAGGGCGTCGGGGCGTTGTTCGTCAAAAAGGGCGTGCGTTTGAAACCTTTCGTATTCGGGGGAGGGCAGGAAAACGGATTGCGTTCGGCTACCGAAAACGTAGCCGGCATACTCGCGTTTACCGCCGCGGCAGGTTTCGCGGTTCGCGATTTAGCCGCAGATTCACGTGAAACGGCGAGACTGAGGGCGGCGTACCGCGATAAAATCCTTGCCGCCATACCCGGCGTTATCATCAACGAAGGGGAAGAGAACTCTCCGAACATACTGAATTTGGCGTTTAAGGATTTGCGCGGCGAAGTGCTTTTGCATTCGCTGGAAAAGCGCGGAATATATGTCGGTCTCGGTTCCGCTTGCTCTTCCAAGAAGCGCGGACGTTTGGGCGGACTTCTTAATTTGCCCGAAGGCTATGACGAGGGCATAATCCGTATAAGTCTTTCACCGTTGAATGCGGATTGCGAAACGGATACGGTAGCGGAGGCTTTAGCCGCCGAATGCGAAATCCTGCGAAAATTTAAAAGGGTATAGGTTGGAACATCCGAACTTTTTCGTTAAATATGAAGAAAAAAAGCGGGCAAAGCATAAATTCCGCTCTGACAGATAAGATGTCCGTTTTACGGTGTTCATCTATCTAAAGCGTATGATAAACTGACGAATATGAAAATTAACATTCTTGAAAGCTCCGTATATAATCTCATTGCCGCCGGCGAGGTGGTAGAGCGTCCCGCTTCCGTCGTAAAAGAGCTTGTGGAAAACGCCATAGATGCCGGCGCGACGGAGATCGAGGTTTCCGTATCGGGCGGCGGCATAGAAAAAATCACGGTATCCGACAACGGCTTCGGCATAACGTATGACGAATTGCCAGCCGCGTTTCTTCCCCACGCCACAAGCAAGATCGCGAATAAGCAGGATTTATTTGATATATCCACTTTAGGCTTCCGCGGCGAGGCTTTGGCAAGCATAGCCTCCGTTTCCAAGGTCTTTATGGAATCGCGTGAAAGGGGATCGGATTTTTCCGGCATAATAGAAATCGAAGACGGCAAAATTATATCCCATAGGGCAGGGGGGAGGAACAAAGGCACCAGTATTACGATATCATCTCTGTTTTATAATACTCCTGCCAGACTAAAGTTCTTAAAAACCCCGAAAAGCGAGCAAACCGCTATAACAACGCTGTTACAGAAGCTGATTCTCGCAAATCCGGAAATAGCCTTTACATACGAAGCCGACGGAAAAACTATTTTCTACACGGACGGATCTTCACCCGTTTCCGCGCTTTACGCGGTGTTTGACAGGGAAACGGCGGATGCTTTCCGCAGAATATCGGCTGAAACCGGAATTTTCCGTTTAGACGGCTACATCGCGCTTCCCGCTAAGGCAAAGCCTAACCGCAATTATCAGACGTTAGTTGTAAACGGGCGCTTTGTGGAAAGCGATATTATCAGAACCGCGGCGGAAAAAGCTTACGCGCCTTTTCTTATGAAACACGCTTTTCCGGCGGTCGCGCTTAACTTATTGCTGCCTTTCGACAGCGTGGACGTCAACGTACACCCGGCAAAAACCGAGGTAAGGTTCTCCGACGGCGGCGCGG
>JAITEJ010000102.1 GCA_031282095.1 Clostridiales bacterium | reverse complement strand
AACTCACTATCCTTTATCTCCGCTAACCGTTCTTCTTTTCTCTTTTCCATATGTCTATTATATCACATTCTTTAGTTTCCGTATAGGTCTAATACCTCAATGCCATCAGCAACATATCGCAAACGCTTAATTTGGACTTGCGCCCGCCTTTTTCCGTATGCTTTTTGGCATACTCGCATTCAGGTACGTTTCGCATTTGAGCAAAAACACCCCTGTCCACTCCGACAAGCCTCTTGAACTCACTGTCCTTTATCTCCGCTAACCGTTCTTCTTTTCTCTTTTCCATATTACTATTATATCACTGTTTTTTTAGTTTCCGTATAGGTCTAATAGATATACGGCATATTATTCGTTAAAAATCATTGTTAGGATATGTATAGAAACGGACTGCGGTGAAAAAATAAAAGTAAAACCGGACGCGAATGCGAAAAATCGAACGCGCGCGCCGAGAAAAGGAGAATTTCTGATTATGGCGACATCAAAAACCACCAAAAGCGCAAACGTAAAGGATTGCGGCTGCTGCGCTCAGAGTGCCGACGGCAGCAGTTCAAAAAGCGGCAAGGGCGGACAGACCGTCCCAAGCAAGACTGTAAAACCAAGCAACAGCGGCTCTGGCTCTCCGTCGAACTGCGGCGATAAAAAGAAAAACTAAAAAAACGGAAAAACAAAGAAAAAACGGAAACGTCCACAAAACGTTTCCGTTTTTTTTATATGACCCGAATGTTTTATTACAATTGCGGACCAAATTTTTATTGTTGCCTTATATCGGCTGTTTTATTATATCCGTCTAATCCTATATATCGCCCCGGGTCTCTAAGACCGCCCTTATGCGCCGAACTCCAGCCGATGAGGATTGCTCTTTCTGAATTATGAATTTTCCAAGTTCACCGGTGTTTTCCGCGTGCGGTCCCCCGCAGATTTCCTTTGAAAAGCCTATCGTATAGACCTTTACGCGCTCGCCGTATTTATCGTCAAACACGCCTATCGCGCCGAAAGCCTTGGCATCCGCCACACTTTTTTCGGAGAATTCCACAAGCGACGCTTTTTTTATCTCGCCGTTTACAAGCTCTTCCACGGTTTTTATTTCGTCGGTCGTCATAGGACGGTCGAATTCAAAGTCGAACCGCAAACGCTCCGCGGTTATGTTGCTGCCGCGCTGCTTTATGTCGCCGCCCAAAACCCGGCGCAAAGCCTCGTGCATAAGATGCGTGGCGGTGTGCAATCTCGCGACGGCGGCGGAATCGTCCGCAAGGCCGCCTTTAAACTTCTGCTCCGCGCCCTCCTTAGACTTTTCCTGATGTTCGCGGAAAGCGGTCTCAAAACCCTCTCGGTCTACGGAAAAACCCGCCTCCGCGGCCATTTCCTCCGTCATTTCCAACGGGAAGCCGTAGGTATCGTACAGCCTGAAAGCCGTCTTACCGCTGATTTTTCTATCTGGGATAAAACGCACCAGTTTCTCGAATTCCTTAACGCCCTGCGCTAAGGTTTTGGAGAATTTTTCCTCTTCCTTGACTAATTCGGAAATAATTTTATCGGCGTTATCCGCGATAAACGGATATACGTCCTTATACTTTTCTATATGAACGGCGGCGATTTCACGCAAGCCGGTTTCCGGCAAATCGATAAACCGTCCAAACCGTACGGCGCGGCGAATTAAACGGCGTAGCACATATCCCTGATCCACGTTAGACGGAGTGATGCCTTTAGTGTCGCCCAACATAAAAATCGCCGTTCTTACATGATCTGCGACTATGCGCACGGCGCGGCCGGTCTGCGGGCTTTCGTCGGCGCGGCGGCCGCACAACTCTTCTAGCCTTTTAACCGCCGGCGCGAAAAGATCGGTTTCATACACCGATTTAAAGCCGTTAAGTATGCAAACGGTGCGTTCAAGCCCCATTCCGGTATCCACATTAGGCGACTTCAGAGGAGTGAATGAACCGTCTGCGTTTTTGAAATACTGCATGAATACGTTATTCCAAATTTCCAGATATTTTCCGCAGTTACAAGCCGGGGAGCAATCCGCTCCGCACTTTTCTTTGCCTGTATCAATGAATATTTCGGTATCGGGACCGCAAGGTCCCGTCTGTCCGGCAGGTCCCCACCAGTTATTTTCTTTTGGAAGGAAGAATACCGCCGCCGCGGGAACGCCTAAGCTTTTCCAGATTTCCGCGCTTTCGTCGTCGCGCGGACAATCCCCATCGCCGGCAAACACGCTGACGGCTATATTTTTTAAGTCTATCCCTAAGACCCCGGTAAGAAAACCGAAGCTCCACGTTATGGATTCCCTTTTGAAATAGTCGCCCAAAGACCAATTGCCAAGCATTTCAAAGAAAGTGCAATGCGAGGCGTCTCCCACCTCGTCCACGTCGCCGGTACGCACGCAAATTTGCACGTTCGTCAGTCTTTTTCCGGCGGGGTGCTTCTGTCCCAGCAAATACGGAACGAGCGGATGCATTCCCGCCGTAGTAAACAATACGGTCGGATCGTTCTCCGGTATAAGCGAGGCGGTCGGTATTACGGCGTGTCCGCGCGCCTTAAAATATTCAAGATAGGCGGCTCTGAGTTCCGCCGAATTTAATTTTTTCATATATTTAAAATATCCTCCGTATTGCCGGCGTTACGCCGCCCGGCTTGCGCCGCAATGGCGTCAAGTACGCGGTATCGCCTTTCGGCTCTCCCGTTTTTTTACTTACGGTTCCTATGGCGCGGTCGCCACGACATTAAATATGCGCTTTTCCGGCTCTGCCGCCTCTTTATCTACGGTTTTTATAACGCTGCCGCAACGGCGCCAGTTATGCGCCTTTTTTATCTTCTTTCTTCTCCGTTTTTTGCTTGCGGTCGTTATCGCGCGCTCGCAACGGGTATACCGCACACGCAGCTTTTGCGGGCGTTCGCCTTTTGTTACGGGTTCCATAACATGACAGACTGCGGCGTCACGCGTGCAACTTTCGCACAATCTCGCTGACTACCGCTTTAAATCTGCACGATAAAACCATGATTAAGACGGTTCCGCTGCCTGTAGCGCATATTATGCTCGGCAGCATAAACGTGTTTCCGAGCAAGGTGTTGAACATCGGCGGAAACAGCCCGCTCAGCGCCGTCATCAGCATATAGAGCGCATATGAGCCCGACGTCCTCGCCGTCACCAACGACAACACTCCCATAGCTACCGAGCTTATAAAGAGCAGAATCGGAAGCGCGATTGTATATGCCCACTCGACGGGAGTGACGCTTTGCACGGATACGATTACCGCAGCCGCTAAAATGACACTGAAAAACAATTTAGTTCCCATGTGCGCACGCACCATTATTATTCCGCGCACGATCACAAAGCCCGCCGTAGCCGTGATTACAAAAGGAACCGCCCAAAGCACCTCGGCTTTGATGGATGCCGCCGCGACGATCGCAATCGAGCAGAGCAGCAAGGCGAAAAAATACACGCCGGAAAAGGACGGCAGTCTGGGACGCACAACGCGTTTCACTTCGGGGAAAAACCGTTCGGCGTTTTCGTCAGAGCCTACGAAGCCGCCGCAAAGAGGGCATATCCCGCACGGGCTTATTACTTTCACACCGCATTCTTTACAATACATTTTCAACCCCCGGCCCTCAAGTTTTTACCGTAATCCGCAACATATGACGGTTTTCAGGCGCAACCGCGCCCAAATCTGATAATGCTCCGCCGGTATGTATAATTTATGCACCGCACATTCACACATACCTTATTCTATTTTCGCGCGTATACCTTATTCGCACGCGTTAGGATTTTGGCAAAATCCGTTATCATTTGTGTCTTACTCTATTCGCGCGCATACTTTATGCGCACGCCGTAAATTCCCTTTATCCGCGGGCGTCCCTTTCCCGCCTGACGGGAACGTTTTCACGGAAATTGCCGTCCGCTTCCAATTTTATTCCCAGCGAAGCGAGTTCACGGAAAAACCGCTTCTCAATTTCGGTCGATTTGACGGCGCGGGTGAAGCTTATCGCCAGCTTACCGTTCGCGGATACCGCCGCCATGTTCACCGGCGAATTTTTAGAGACGTTGAGATTAAACGAAGCGTATTCTACGTCTAAGCCCTCTAGGTCTACAGCCCCGACATTAGATAATATGGATGTTTGAGAACCGCCTTTAATAAACAGCCGTCCGATCTTGATCGCCGCGTATTTGAGAGGCAGAGGCATAAAACGAAAAACCGCCAAATTCAGCCCTCTGACGCTTGAGTTTATTTTCTTTTGCAAAGCCCGTTTATCCAATGCCTGTTCCAACGCGGCTTTGTTCAGTCTGATATAATCGTCAAGGGTATACGCCTTTTT
>JAITEJ010000014.1 GCA_031282095.1 Clostridiales bacterium | reverse complement strand
TCACTATATTTATATCTTTTATTTGTTGAACTGCCGCAAACTCTGCGCCGATTATGCCGATTCCGTTTACTATCAATGCCCGCCACGCAAAAGCGCCTGAAAATTGATAAAACCGTTCTTTATTATCAGAGTAAATATTCGGACTTATTGTAAACAGTACTCACTATATTTATATCTTTTATTTGTTGAACTGCCGCAAACTCTGCGCCGATTATGCCGATTCCGTTTACTGTCAATGCCCGCCACGCAAAAGCGCCTGAAAATTGATAAAACCGCGTTTGTTTTACATTCATGCTTGCCTTATCCGATAAACGGTGGTAAAATATATAATATAAATCCGCATATCTCGGAATGTCGCTCATATAACTGATGATTGACGCACCGTTAATGAAAAAAGACTGAATTTATGGCTAAAGACTATTTTAAAGAAAGAGACAGGCAAAATCTTGAAACGCTGAGGCATATCCGAAAAGAACTGCCCTCTTTTTGTAATATGTTTTTTGTGGGCACGGAATCATCTACCGCGACGCTGACGCGGCTGAATTACGCCCGCGATTTGCAGATATTTTTTCTTTTCCTGTCGAAAAACGTATTTAAAAAATACACAGCCGACGATTATACCTTAGAGGATTTAGACCGAATTAAAACTACCGACATAGAGGCTTTTTCAGAATTTCTGACGGCGTATGAGAACGACGGCGAAAACCGTATGAATTCGTCCGAAGGAAAGGCGCGCAAACTCTCGGCAGTCAGAACGTTTTACAATTATTACTATAAACGCGACTTGATCAAAACAAATCCGGCGATAAAGGTCAATTTTCCCAAGTTACATGAAAAAGAAATCGTGCGTCTTGAGAATGATGAAGTGAATAAACTGTTGGAAACGGCGGATTTGGGCGAAAATATGACGTTGCAGGAGGCTAATTTTCATATTCACACTCGCGCGCGCGACGTCGCCGTTTTAACCCTCTTACTGGGCACGGGAATCCGTGTCAGCGAGTGCGTAGGCTTAAATATCGACGACATAGACTTCAAAACAAACGCGTTTACCGTCACGCGAAAAGGCGGCAACCGCGTTATTCTTTACTTTTCCGAAGAGGTGGCGGATGCGCTCCGCGAATGGCTTTCCGCGCGCGCGGCGATTAAAGACTTGCCCGCCGACGAAAGCGCGTTGTTTCTGTCGCTCCAAAAACGGCGTATAACAGTGCGCGCCGTGCAATTGTTGGTGCAAAAGTACGGCGGCAAGGTAACCTCCGTAAAAAACATTACCCCGCACAAGCTGCGCAGCACGTACGGCACAAGCCTTTACCGCGCTACGCACGACATTTACGTAGTAGCCGAGGTTTTGGGACATAAGGATGTAAACACCACAAAAAAACACTATGCCGCCATGAGCGAGGACATCAGGCGATCCGCCGCCGATAAGGTCAAATTGAAAGACGGCTATAATGATAGCATTTAAAAGGCAACGGCGGCGCAAATCGGACATGCAAATAACATGCGCGGCTATAACCGATACGGAATATACCGGTTTTTACGCATGGTATCTTGTTGAATTGCCGCAGCCTTATAATGTTGACCTATGTGACGCTGCCGTTATACGCGGTCGCGGCGGGATATTTATAAGCGCAAAGCGCGTTTATTCGGCGGCGTGTTAAACATAATAATGTAACATACAAGTGAAAAATATCGTTTTTTGGAAAACTTACATTTATATAATATTGACTTTTTTATAATAGCATTGTAAAATACAATACGTGAGTTTGTTTAGCGGAAGCGTACGGCATAAACCGATTTCGTATAACAGCCGCTCATCCGCCCGCGTCCGATAAAAATCCGAAATTTTTATAAGACAAAGAACAATAACCATATGGATATTTCGACCGTAAACAGCGATATATTGCGCGGCAACGTGACAACGATAATCCTCTCATCCATTTCCGAGGGAGAGGGTTATTGCTACGATATTTTGCGCGAGATAGAGGCGAAGAGCGACGGGCAATACCGCTTGAAGCAGGCTACCCTTTACAGTTGTTTAAAGCGCTTGGAAAAGCAGGGCTTGGTCTATTCTTATCTGGGCGAGCAGGACGATACGGGAGGAGGACGCAGAAGATATTACAAGCTGACCGACGAAGGCCGGCAATATCTTGAGCAGACTACAAACGAATACGTGTTTTCCCGCACTATTCTGGATAAGTTGGTGTCGGGCGACGAATTCGATTTTACAAATCCCGCGCCGTTCGACCCCGACGGTTTGCGCCCCTATACAAAGCGGCGCGGCGGCGCTGACGATGATCCGTCGGAATTTTCAGTCGTTGAAACCGAAAAAATTTTGGAACGTGAGATAGTGCGCGAAGTCACCGTCGAACGCGAAATCACAAAAGAAGTTCCATTTGAGGTAGAGTCCGTCGTCGAAATTCCCGTTGAGATAATTCGCGAGGTTCCCGTAGTTACCGAACGCACCGTAGAGGTCGAAGTCGTACGAGAGGTTCCCGTTGAGGTCATTCGCGAATTCCGCGTAACGGTGGAAACGGAAAAACCTGTCGAATCCGTTCGTGAAATAATAAAAGAGATTCCCGTTGAGACAATCAAAGAAGTCGAGGTCGTTAAAGAAGTTCAGGTTCCCGTAGACCGCCCCGTTGAGATAATCCGGGAAGTAGAGGTCGTTCGGGAGGTCCAGGTTTCCGCGGACTGTCCGACGGTGCGCGAGATTGAGGTCGTTAAAGAAGTTCAGGTTCCCGTAGACCGCCCCGTTGAGATAATCCGGGAAGTCG
>JAITEJ010000188.1 GCA_031282095.1 Clostridiales bacterium | reverse complement strand
CTCGTATAAACATGGTCTTCAGTACGGCATTGCGGGCGTACTATTTAAATTTCGGGAATATGTGTCGTATGGGGTGGTATATCTATGATTAAAGCGCACCGCCGTGCAGCGTTATTTTTAATCGTTATGTCGCTTTGTATTGCTCTGTTGACGGGTTGCAACCCGCCGGAGCAATATTTTGTTTTCGGAACTTTTTTGGAAATCGATTTGAGCGGCGTCGGCACGAAGACGGAGAAAAAGATAATAGACAGGCTCACGGAAATCGACGCGCTTATGTCCGCGACCTTGGAAAACAGCGACATTTCGCGCATCAACCGCGCGGCGGCGGGCGAAAGCGTGAGCGTATCCGCGGAAACTCTGAAGATACTGACGCTCTGCCGGGAAATGTACGACGAGACGGGAGGAGCGTTCAATCCCGCTTTAAGACCTCTCGTCGCGCTCTGGGGTTTTACGCCCGAACTTTTTACGATTGCCGGAAGCGAACGTAAGCCGCCCGCCGCGGAGGAAATAACCGAAACTTCGTCGCTTTGCGGTTTTTCCCGTGAAGATTTTAAAATAGACGCGGAGGCGGGCACCGTTACGAAACGGCTCGGCGGCGCGGGACTGGATCTAGGCGCGGTCGTAAAGGGCTACGCCGCGAGCGAAGCCGCCGCAACAGCGCTTGCGGCGAATAAAAAAGCCGACGGCATAATTAATCTCGGCGGCAACATATACGCCGTGGGCGGTAAACAAAATATAGGGATAGGCAACCCGCGTCCTTCCGCCGCGCCGTATTTGGGCGCGCTTCCCATTCTCGGATGCATAGCCACGTCCGGCGATTATCAGCGTTATTATACGTATGAAAACGAGGTTTATTCCCACATAATAGACGGAAGAACGGGCTATCCGGCAAAATCCGGCATTATAAGCGTATCGGTGATATGCGAAGACGGCGCGCTTGCGGATATGCTTTCAACGGCGGTTTTCGTACTCGGCGGCGACAAGGGCGCCGCGCTACTTGCGCGCTACGGAGCGGATGCGGTGTTCGTATTCGAGGACGGAACCTATGCCTTATACGGAGCGGACGGCTTTACGCTCAAGGATACCGGGTACACCGAAAGACTATTGAAAACACCGAGATAAACGGTTGCCCGAGATTAAAAACAGCTTAAAAAGAATGAAACCCGCCGAACGAATAAAGAGCATAAAAGAATCGAAGCTTTTCAAAGTGGGCGACATAGCGGTCGCTTTACTGGCGTTGGTTGTTTTAGGGTTTACGATATGGACGGCGCTGCGTCCCAAGGGCGCGTTCGCGGAAATCTATTTGGAGGGACGGTTGATATATTCTCTGCCGTTGGACGAGGATACGGAGGTGTCCGTGGGCGGCGACGATCACTTTCGCGTCAAGATTGAAAACCGATCGGTTTTCGTCTCGCACTCCGATTGCCCGGGGCAGAATTGCGTTTACGCCGGCGCGATAAACGCCGAAGGCGGCGCGATTATATGTTTGCCTAATAAAATCGTAATCCGAGTGGTCGGCGGCAACAATGAAGTTAAAGGAATAACGTCATGAAAAGCGCAGTTTTGAAAATCGCCGAAACGGGAATATTTCTTGCGCTTGCTTTAATCGTCGCGTTGCTGGAGTCATTGTTGCCGCCGCTTATTCCCGTTCTGCCTTACGCCAAATTGGGATTAACCAACATAGTCCTTTTCGCGTGTTTCATAACAGTGGGTGTATGGCACGGTTACGCCGCTCTGGTTTTAAAATGTTTGCTTGCCGCAGTGTTCGCGGGTAACGCAGGCATGATTATTTATTCATTGCCCTCCGCGCTTGCGGCTTATACCGCAGCGGTTCTTCTGTTCAATACGGGAAAGTTTTCCGTGGCGGGGACGTCGGCGTTAAGCGGCATTATTTTCAATACCGTTCAAGTATGCGTGGCGGCAGGACTTGCCGGTACGGCGGTTTTCGTCTATCTGCCTTATATGACCCTCGCGGGAGCGGCGGCGGGGCTTGCAACCGGCATAATCTGTCGCTTTATCATTAAATATATTCCTCTCAGGTTGATGATTTAAGTCGCAAACCGTAAGTTATGTTGACGTCAATCCATGTATGTAATTAGGGTTACGATTTAAATCGGAAGTAATAAAAAAGCGTACGAATGTCAATTCGTACGCCGATTTTTGTTGAAACTCATTTTTATAAGATTAAAAACTTGCCGTTCTTTTTCCGTATCACATTTTTACGACGTGCGCCGAATTATGATATCGCGTACGGCGCTTTTGTTTCGGATAAAATACGTATTTTTTTAAACCGGCGATTCGGAATTTAAGCCGGCGGTCTCGGCGTCGCCCTCGTCGGAAGCGTTCTGTTTGCCGCTGTTTATGCGGTCGGAAAGCGCGTTTTTATCTATCTTATATCTGATAATCACCAACGCGCCCAATAAAATGACTACGATAGACAATCCGACGAACATCCAATGAATAGCGTCGTTCGCGCTTTGATTCGGCTGAATCCAAAGCTCTC